>JBAVYX010000460.1:0-3841 GCA_049588475.1 Silvibacterium sp.
CTCTTCCGCCGATTGAAGGGCTACCGCCGCATCTTCTCCCGTTTCGAGAAACTGGACTGCATCTTCCTGGCCTTCCTCTGTTTCGCTCTCATCATCGAAGCACTCCGTTAGTGTTAACACGCCCTAACTAACTCACCTTCCGCGCTACACTAACAATCTCGCTGGTACAAAATATCGGGCAGCCCAGTTGACATAGAAACATCGCTCCCTCCAAAGAAAAACGCCCGATATCTGAATCGAGCGTCGCCATATCTCTGCGGGCAATGTAATCCCGTGAATGGAAGACTCAGTCAAACGGACGACCGCTGGTTTAGTGCTGGGACGCTCATGTCCGAGGAATGCGCATCACTTGGCGTTGACAATAGCCTTAGGACTTTTTACCGCGAGGGGCATTGGACGGTTCGGTGGTTGTTTGCTGAAAGACCTGCTGCATCACGAATTCCGGGGTGATCTGCTCGCCGGAAAGCAGCATTGCGGTCAGCTCGCCTCCCATCACCTGTGGCGCGATCACCACATCCGGCTGCACCAGCTTGATCCTGCTCAGATGATGCGCATCGTTCACAGCAGCCACGGTTCGCGCGCGCCCGGCCAATTCCTTGACCGCGAGCACGATGAAAGCGTTCTCAGAATCGTCGGCCATCATCGCGAGTACCGCCTCAGCGCGATCTGCGCCCGCTTCGCGCAGCACTTCCGTCATACTGGGGTCACCGACGACGACGTCGACATCCTTGCACTCGCTTTCCGCCGGCGCTTCACGCAAGATGCGAGTTACCGGGTGGCCTCGCTTGGCCAACTCGCGCCAGGTATTGATAGCCAACGGGGTGTTTCCGATTACGATAAAGTGATTTTCGCGTCTCATGCCTGTTCCTTTCCGGCCAATGATGCCCTTCAGACTTTGGCTGACCAACGGTGCGATCACCGCGGTCAGCGAGGTGGCGAACACCGCTACGCCGAGAACAATCACGGAAATTGTGAACAGTCTCGTCTCCGGCGCTGCAGGGACGATATCGCCGTAACCGACCGTGCTCATAGTCACCATCGCGTAGTAGAGCGCGGTGACAAGATCTGTAATCGGCGGCTTGAATCCGGCGCCGAGATAGTAGCTGCCGAATGTGGCGTACAGGAGCAACATCACCACAGCCGTCAGTGCGAAGAGAGTGCTTGCGGCGACGCTGGAACGGTTAAAATGCCGCCAGGCAAAAAGCAGCGCCGCTAGTAGAAATGCGAAATACACCAGCAGTCCGTGTACGTGCGAGTGCCCGGTTAATAGTGTGTTCACTGCCCCGGTGGCGGCTAGCAGGACTGCCATTACCCAGGCCAGACGCGAGCGCCACAGCAGGCCAAGGGCCATGGTAACCATGCCGCCGCCGATCAGCAGAGAAGGCAGCAGCCTGAGATTCAGGTGGAAGTCGCCCTGCATCAGCGCGTGCGCATATTGACTCCAAGCTCCGCCGAATCTCACATTGAGTATCCAAAGGCCGCCCAGGCCGAGGAGCAGCGCGAGCGGCACATGCGGAAACCAGTGGCGTCCACCGAGCCGGTGGTGCAGGCGTTGAGTCCGGGCGCGAATACGTTGGATGAAAGCAAGTCTCATCGGCAGGGTGCGAGGTCCGGTGCGGAAGGGCCTCCAACACATCAAGGCTAATACCGCGACGCTCATCAACGACATCGAAGCAGACGAAAAGAACAAGAATTCTGACGCTTCATTCAACTCGTCGGAAAAATGGGCGCGTCGTCCAGGTCTCGAAGCGCGCTCGTGTCACGACGCGCACGTTCTTTCGCTACTTCTCCGACAAACGAGAGGTTCTGTTCGCTGGATCAGATGAGCTGCGCGCAGCGCTCGTCGAGAAGATTCTTCAGGCGCCCTACATTGGGGGAACTGCATACACTATGGGTAGCGATGCCGCGACCGAAGACAGGAGACAAGCGTGCTGCCATCCTCCGTGCAGCCACCAAGACGATTGCTGAAGATGGCATTGGCGCGTCCACTGCCAGCGTTGCGAGGATTGCGGCGGTGGCAGAGGGGTCGCTGTTCCGGTACTTCCCAGACAAAGACAAGTTGCTCAACGAGCTCTACCGCGAGCTAAAACTAGACATGCGAAACGCTATGATCGCGGGCTTTCCCTTGACCGGCTCACTCCGGAAGCGAGTCCAACATATCTGGAACGCGTACGTCACCTGGGGTATGGAGTCGCCGGCGAAGCGTAAGGCGATAATGCAGCTTACAGTTTCTGAGCGCATCACCGACCAAAGCAGACAGCAGGGACAGGCGGGCTTCGAAGACGCTACCAAAGCCATGCGACAGCTTGTTGCGAAGGGCAAATTGAGCGGTCTGCCTCCAGCTTTTACCTCAGACCTCCTGCTCGCGATGGCTGAGACGACCATGGCGTCCATGGCGGCCAATCCAGCGAAGGCTGAGCACTACAGAAGCGCAGGTTTCGAGGCCTTTTGGAGCGCGGCGGCCAAAAAGTAGCCTGGCAGGATTTCCCACCTAATTAATGAGTATTCACTCCGTTATACTGCATCCAATCGGCAGAACGGAGGATTTGATGTCCAAAGTATGGTTGGTAACAGGTAGCGCAAGTGGAGCTGGACCAAAACGAAAAGACGACGGGTGCGATTCATAGCCCTATTTCCTCCTGACGTTCCTGACTCGGATACAGCCGCTGGAACGCGCTTAGTCCGCTGATAGATCAAAGCAGCCGCAAAGCGGCTCGCAACAAATACGTAACGAATACGAAAACGATCAATGAGCTTACGTAAATGGCCGCGAACCACAGCAACCGCTTTTTCCGCTCACTCATATCCGTCCCATCCCTTCTCCGGGGTCTTGCCGCGAAATACCCAATAGGCGAAGAACGAATACCCGAGAACCACAGGTGTGACAATGATGGCTCCGGTGAGCAGGAAAATCTGGCTCAGGCGCGAGCTAGACGCGTCCCAAATGGAAATGCGGAACGGTACAATCGTTGGAAATACGAGGATTGCAAGACCTCCGATTCCGGCGGCGATCATCACCAAGCCTGCAATCAGCGGGCGAACATCTGGGCGCTTCCCGATACTTCCAAACAGAATGAAAGCTGCCAGCAGTACGATACAGCTCAGAGTTCCGAGCAGAACCCAGTGGTCCTGCCATGCAGCCAAGATACCGGGCTGGACGAAAAGCGACATCCCTCCGACAGCAAAGAAGGAGAGCATAAACAGCGGCAATGCGATGCGCAACGTTCGTCCCGAAAATCCGTGCAATTGCGCCGTGGCCTTGAATTGGAGCCAACAGCCGCCGAGTACGACGTATCCTGCTAGCACGCAGAGGGCGCAGAGCGCAGGGAAAGGCCGAATACAATCAAGGACGTTCCCGCTAAACGTGATCCCCCGGACCGATACACCCTGAAGCAGCGCGCCCAGAATCAGACCTTGCATGCATGCTGCCACGATCGACCCGACGGCAAAGATCACGTCCCACCTGCGGCGGTAGAACTTCATCTGCGAACGAAACTCAAACGACACTCCGCGTAGGCCAAGCGCAAGAAGCATCACGACGATAGGAATATAGAGTGCTGGCATGAGAATGCCATAGGCGATCGGGAACGCCGCTAGCAGCGTCACCCCGGTCATGATCAGCCACGTCTCGTTTCCGTCCCACGTCGGAGTTATGGAATCGACCATATGATCTCTCGATCTCTCATGCGGTTGCAGCAAGAGCAACGCGCCGACTCCGAGGTCGAAGCCGTCGAGCAAAACATACAACGCAACGGACAAAGCGGCGAATGCGGCACAAAGGAGAGGCATGTCCATCGTGCTACCTCCCCACCGCGGCATTGGCGTTCGCGCTATCCAGCAC
>JBAVYX010000461.1:0-38324 GCA_049588475.1 Silvibacterium sp.
CGCAGGTGCACCTCACCGACAAGCACGAAGCAGTGTTCAATGTGCGGTTCGACCGGCCCTTCCACCTCTTGAACCGTGCGCCGCGCGATCTTTACTCCATCTATGCGCTCGACCGTCCGCTCGAACCTGGCGAGACGATGACCCTCACGTTCTCGGTGGCGCATGCCACGCGCGGCTTCCGCGACGGCAACGAGCCGGCGGAATTCGCTTATAATGGCACTTTCTTCGACGCCAGCTATTTTCCGTTGGTGAGCTACGATCAGAATTTCGAGATAGACGACCCCAGCCGTCGCCGCGAAGAGAAACTGGGGCCGCTGGAAGAGATGGCGCCGCGCGGCGACCCCGTCCATTCGCGTATCAATCTCTTCACTGCAGACTCCGACTGGATCACTTATCACACCGTCGTCAGCACGTCCGCCGACCAGGTTGCGATCGCTCCTGGCTATCTGCTGCGGGAATGGCGGCAGGGCGGGCGGCGCTTCTTCGAATACACCATGGGTTCTACCCATATCTTGGATTCTTACGCCTATCTCTCCGCCCGGTTCGCGATCCGCCGAGCGGTTTACAACGGCGCGAACGGGCCGGTCAATCTCGAAGTTTATTACGATCCCCCCCACACCTTCGACATCGACGACATGTTGGCATCATCGCGTGACGGGCTCGCCTATTACCAGGCGCACTTCAGCCCTTACCAGTTCGGGCAGTACCGCATCATGGAGTTTCCACGCTACCGAACCTTCGCGGAGTCGTTTCCCAATACCGTACCCTACTCCGAAGGCGTCGGCTTCATCGAACGTATGTCCCACAAGGACGATATCGACTTGACTTACTTCGTCACGGCGCATGAGCTCGGCCATCAATGGTGGGGGCACCAATTGATCGGCGCACAGGTGCAGGGCTCGACCATGTTGTCGGAGACGCTGGCTCAGTACTCGGCCTACATGGTGACGCAGCAGAAATACGGCAAGGACTACATGCGCAAGGTGCTCCGCCACTTCCTGGACCTCTACTTGCGCGGGCGCGCCGGCGAACTCCGCCGCGAGCCTCCGCTGGCCCTGGTGCAGCGCGAGCCTTACGTGTGGTATGAGAAGGGCGGCCAGATTCTCTACACGCTGGCCGACTATATCGGCGAAGACAAGGTGGATGACGCGCTGCGGAATTTCCTGATGCAATACCGCTACGCGAATGCCAACAACCAGGCGAATGCCGCCAACACGGGCCACAGCGCGCTCGACCAGCCGTACCCCGACACGCGGATGCTCGTGGATGCGCTGTACGCTCAGACGCCCCCCGAATTCCGCTACCTGGTGGACGATGGATTCAATCGCATCGTTCTCTATGACAACAAAGCCATTTCCGCCGTCTCCGAGAAGACGCCGGAGGGCAAGTACAAAGTGAGGCTCGACGTGCAGGCGCGCAAGGTTCAGGCGGACGCCAACGGCGCGGAATCCCCGATGTCGATGGCCGACTATATCGAGATCGGCGTCTTTACGGGCAAGAAGGATGAGGAGAAGCCGCTCTATGTGCGGCGGGAGAAGTTCATCAGCGAGCGCCGGACCTTCACTATCGTGGTGGACCAACAGCCCACGAGAGCCGGCATCGATCCGTACAACAAGCTGATCGACCGCATTCCGGATGACAACCTGATCGACGTGACGGGGCAATAGTGTACAGTCGCGCGCCGGACGCCTGGCACACGTGGCCATGCGATTGGCGGCCCATCGCAACGACGAGGCTAGCTGGCGCTCGATGTTCCGATGTTCTCCCTCTCGAATGGCAGATTGCGCGATTGCGCCGCTTGGGAACCGTCAGCGGCACTTTGCTTCGGCGACCTTGGTGTGCGCTTGCCTTTCGTAGGTGCCCAGCCGTGTGACCTTGCGGCCAATCAAAACGACATTCCTGGATGGCTGGAGCCACTAGTGGCCTTGCATGTCGCCGCCGATCTCTCTGTACCGTGCTTCCTGGAATCAGCAAAGGAAGGGCTGTCAGCCAGTCTCTCGGTTGCTAGAAGCGGCAAGTCTCTTCTTGCGTTCGGCTGGCACTTCGCAGTCGACAAGTCTCCCGCGAAAACCATGATGCGGCCGATCTTTTTTGTGCAGCTAGTTATTCGGTCATCTCCAAAATGGCACGAGGCTTCTCTTGAGGAGGTTGTACTGCTGCCTCGTCGATCGTACCTAAGGGATATCGTTACGGAATTTGATGCTCCAGGGCTCTATAACATTCAGTTGTCAGTTGACGGAACTGTGGTGGATACCTACCAAGTTCGCTTGGACAAGGACAAGAGCACCGGAATACTTTGGAAAATTGCTCGGGCGGACAAGGCGATTTTATTGCTGGCGGTCGTTTTCGCGGCTATACTCTCTTACCTCGCAATCGACCAACTGCAGACGTTTGGGACCGTGTCAGATTATGCTCTCGCCTTCCTGGGCGGCTTTGGACTGACTTCGACCACTTCTCGACCATCGGCCTCACGGATGACGAATACGTTCTTTCCTTTTGTCGTGTTCCCTGTGCGTTAGAAACAGCAGCGCGATCCTCGTGGGCACCGGTTGGGTGCAATCGAGTGCCGTGAAATGCTCGCTAATGAGAGAAGTGATAAACCGGATTGGACTAAACCGCTACGCGGTATTCGCGCAAGTCGACCTTCCCGGTCTCCAAGGTCAGTGCTGCTGTATCAGTGAGGAGCCTCACTCCGGGCGGATTCCTTCCGCATGCTCCATTGCGAAACATGGGGTGCTGCTTGCAACACATTCCATTTTGCGCAAGGAGCTCGTCATGACTTCCCTTCGTCAACGCATGACCGAAGACATGCAGGTGCGGAACCTCGCCCTGAACACCCAGACCTCATACGTGCAACAGGTATCACTGTTCGCCCGCCACTTCAACAAATCCCCAGAGGAGTTGGGGCCGGGCTGCTGGGTGATTTCCACTTGTGCTGTGAGGACTCCGGTAAGGCTGACTGCACCGGCAATTAAGGCCGCCCAGGATGCTTGCTTGAATTTCATCGTCTCTTGCTGATTCTTCCCGTGGTTCTACCGGCTGGATAGCTGCTGCGATGGCAGTATGAGTTTAGGGCAAAGCGGCGACTGTTGTTGGAGTTGCACCGGCCGGGTGCACAGTGATGGGCGCGATATTCCATCCGGAGATGGCGATCGTTGGTCTTTCCGGAGAATGCGGCGGCAATGCGGCTGTGAGAGTTACAGATTCATCCGGCGTCAACTCAATGTAGTTATCGGACCACAACACAGGCACGATGTTTTCTCCGTTTGCCGATGTGGCGGCGACGGAGACCTGGAACGCCAGAGCCTTCATCGGGTTGTGCAGATGCACCTGAACGGTCAGGGAGCCCGAAGATGGGAGGATTCGGGCTTCAGCCTCAATGTGGGCCTGGGGCAACGAGCGCAGAGCCTTCATGTCTTCATGCTCAAGGGCGGGAGTGTGAGTGTAGTCCGTCTTCGGCCAGTTCCAGGTGGTGAGCTTTGCGGGTACCCAATAAAAGTTGCGACTCACAACCTGGCCTGCATCGTTTTTCAGGGTGAGTTGAACGAAAGTGATGGGAGAGTTTGCGGCGAAGACAGCGTCAGGGATGGTGAGCACGCTGGTCGAGGTGTCGGCTGGGATATCGAGGTTGCTCTGCTTCGCGAATAGTTCTTTGAAGTTGCCGTCGTATGCGCGAGCGGAGACTACTAAGTGCGGCGACAGCTGATAGGTGCTGTTCACCACGTAGACACTGCGGTCGTCGTAGGAGAACTGAACGTGGAGAGGTTCGCAGGCTTTTTTGGCTCCGAAGTATCCGCCGCCGGTGTCGAGGTAGTAATCGTAGAGGTGCCAGATCATCGACGGCCATGCGTTGTTGAGCATCCACTGGATGACTCCGGTCGAGGTGTACTTGTTCCGGCTATACGCCTCGAACATCGCGCGTTCGGTGTCATAGCTCATGGTCTGCGCGGTGCGGATGTAGTCTGCAGCATCTTTTGCTGGACCGTAGGCGGATTTCATCGCATCGTCAAAGACGGCCAGCTCTTTGAATTCGCCGCCGCCGTAGTGGAAGCTCCAGGTGGCGTTGGGAGGCCAGAGTTCGTTAGCGGGGATGAATTTTTTGATGCTGCTCAGCGTCGGAATTGCGGGGCCGGGGCTGGTTTCCGTATTGAAGCCATAGGCGCCGCCGTATCGATTCGTGTCGACCAGCCAATAAGAAGGCGCAACGTAATCGTAGGGACCAGTCATCTTGACGCCGCTCTTGCCGGTGACCGTGGTGGGTGTCCCGGAGGCTGAAGAAAGGATTGGGTTCGGCCAATGAGTAGCTGATTCGACGGCGAGATAGGCGCTTTCTACGTTCGCCGGAGGCGGATTGTCGCTGCCGTTGAGCCAGACGAGCAGGCTGGGGTGGCTGCGAATACGTAGCAGCTGCGAGCGAAGAGATGCGGTTGCGATGTCGAGGGTTCCCGGCTGCCACTTATCCCAGTGCTCCCAGTGATCGCAGCAGCACCAGCCGAGCATGACGAGGATTCCCTGCTCGTCAGCTAAATGGAAGAATTCGTCGGTCTCCATCTTGCCCTCGAGGCGGATGGCATTGAGGTGCATGTCGCGGATCATGGTTAACTCATCGCGAAGCTTTTGCGGGTCCTGGCGGAGCAGCATGTCCTGCGACCAGCCTGCACCGCGGATGAGGATCGGCTTGCCGTTGATGCGGAAGAGGCGGAAGCCCTTGTCAGTGAGCTCGGAGGTGATTTCACGGATGCCGAAGCGGACGGATTGCTCGTCGGAGGCGTGTCCGCCTTCGGTGAAGCTGAGCGTAAGCGTTTCGAGATTGGGGTGGCCCATCTGGTATGGCCACCAGATGCGCGGATCGTGCAGGCGCAGTTGCGGAAACTGCTCGGGTGAGAAGGCGACGGTTTTGTCTTCGTGCGGGGTCAGATCGATGGGTTGCTCGATGCGGATTCCTGCAACCGTGCCGGTTACGATCCCGTGGATAGCACGATCGGATGCGTTATGCAGCTCACCGTAGACGGTAAGGTCGGCCTCTTTGAGAGACGCGTCGGGAAAGTGCGTCGTGGCGAGCGGCGAACGGACGGATACCGCGCCGCTGGCAATGAGATCGACGGGGCCCCACAGACCCATGTCCTTATCGGGAGGACAGGGGTTCCAGTCGACCCAGTTGATGCCAAGATCAGTTTCGGTGGGCGCGAAGGTCTCGACGGCGATGGTGTTTTCCTTGCCGGGAATCAGATCGCGGGTTACGTCGAAGTCGTAGGTTCGGTAGGCTCCGGCAATCTGCTTGTCGTCGGCGATCTGTCGGCCGTTGACCCAGAGATTCGCGCGGTAGTTGATGCCTCCAAATCGCAACGAGAGCGTCTTTCCATGCTCCGTTGCGGGAACGACAAAGGTCTTGCGATACCACCAGCCGCAGAGGTAGGGACTGTCTTCGGGCATGGGCAGATTCGAGAAGTTCTGACCGATGGGATAGTTTGCACCGGGAATCTTGCGGAGGTTAATCGCGTAGTATGGCTGCTTGATTTCTCCGGCTGCAACCTGCGCGGCGAGCACGGTGGACGGCACTGAGACTGCATACCAGCCCTGCGGGTGAAACGATGGAGAAGAGATTGTGGCGCCATCCGCCTGCAGCTTGCATGCGGATTGCAGGTTCCATCCATCATCCAAAGGGGTTTCACCTGGAGTGGTTGCAGAGGCTCCTGCGGATACGAGCAGGCATAGCACGGCGGACGCCAGATTAAGGCTGGCGAGGGAAAGTCGGGTTGGGCGAAGCATGAGTATCTTTCTATCAGAAGCGCGGATGCATTGGCATCGGTTCCCGGTTAGCAGCGGACGATTTTGTCCGACTGAATGCCCTTTGTCGCGTTGCGTGTGTCCACCACCAGCTTTGACTCCCGGACGATACGGGGGTAATCGTAGTCTGAGTGATCGGTGACGATGAGGACGCAGTCGTACTGCCCGGGATCGTCGAGCGGCGTGCAGTGCATGTCGAGGTGGTAGTGGCGGCCGCGGCCCACGTAGGGAAAATACGGGTCGTTGTAGGAGACGATGGCTCCACGCTTGCGAAGCAACTCGATGATAGTGAGTGAGGGGGACTCGCGCAAATCGTCGACGTCTTTCTTATAGGACATGCCGAGCACGAGGATGCGCGAATCTTTGAGCGGCTTGCCATGTTCGTTGAGTGCGGCGGCGGTCTGCTCAATGACGTAATACGGCATGGCGAGGTTTACTTCACCGGCGAGTTCAATAAATCTGGTGCGGAAGTCGAACTGCTTCGCCTTCCATGAAAGGTAGAAGGGATCGATGGGAATGCAGTGACCGCCGAGTCCGGGTCCTGGATAAAAGGCTTGGAAGCCAAAGGGCTTAGTTTTGGCGGCGTCGATAACCTCAAAGATATCAATACCCATGCGCTGGCAAAGCTGCTTGAGTTCGTTGACGAGTGCAATATTGACGCAGCGATAGATGTTCTCTAGGAGCTTTGTCATCTCCGCTGCAGCCGGTGTAGAGACCGGAATGGTGCGGTCGAAGATGGTAGAGTAAGCAGCCGATGCCAGGTCGAGAGCAATCGGGCCAACGCCACCGATAACCTTCGGGATGTCGCGACGGGCGACGGTGTCGTTGCCGGGATCTTCCCGCTCGGGCGAGAAGGCCACGTAGAATCCCTTTGCTTCTATGTCCGGCGCAACCTTCAGACCCGAAGGATTCTCTTCAAGGATGGGAATGAGCACTTCTTCGGTGGTTCCCGGATAACTGGTGCTCTCGAGAACAATCAACTGGCCTTCCCGGAGATACGGTGCGATGGCCTTTGCCGTTTCGCGGATGTAGCTGAGGTCGGGCTCGTGAAATTCGCTGAGTGGAGTCGGGACGCAGATGGCGACCACATCCATTTGGGCGATGTCGGCGTAGTTGGATGTTGCGGAAAAGCCTCTCTGCTGCGCGGACTGGATCTCGGCCGCCGGGATGCGCACGATATAGGATCCTCCGCTATTCAGAGTGGCTACCTTATTGGGATCGATGTCGAAGCCGGTGACGCGGAAACGCTGATCGCTGAAGAGTAGAGCAAGCGGCAAGCCGACATAACCCATGCCGATGACTCCAATGCGGGCCGTTCTCGATTCGATCTTTTGCTTAAGCTGCTGAGCTTCGCCGGTGTGCGCTATCGCCATCAAGAATCCAAGCCCCTTCGTGGTCGCCGAGTTATCTCCTGATTTTATCGCGAGATGGAACCTGGATATGGTCAGCGCCCAGACGCGATGGAAGCTGTCGGGGCCGGCTCAGGCGGAGGGGCGATGCGCAGAAGCTTGAGGAATTGTTCGAAGTCGGGTCTGACCTTCAGTAATTCCGATTCGAGGGTGGTGAGCGTGACAACGCCGATCCATCTATCGTTGCGCATGTAATGCTGCACCTGAAAAACGGACATTTGATTCATAGGCTGGTGTTTAAGCATGAGCATTGAGCAGTCCTCGGCACCACGAAACTGGGACGGCACTGGTCCCGCGATGACCGGGTCCTTGAAGGTCCGTTTCATTATGGTGATCTGGGCATGAATGTAAAGGACAAGCTGATCGCCGGCAAGTAGCTCATCTTCCTGTAGATATACATTGCTTGGGGTTACATTTTCTCCGCCCTTCTGGATGCCGAAATCAGGGATCCAGGTCCACCCAAAGGGAATGACCGGAATGATCCAGCGGCCGATGCGAGCGGCAGTGGAGTAGCTGGCGGTTTGTCCCGGATCGGTACTCATAGTTCGACGTTCATTGACTGACACTTATTTGAGGATGCTGGCGAAAGCTCTCTATACTGCTCCTGCGGATTGGCAGACCTGCCATGCTGCGTACACTACAAGCTGCTGTTTCTCCTTCAACTGGACTGCAAACTCCTCCCCGGCAAAATCGAGCGGGTATCCGTCCATATCGCGAGCCAGAAAACGGGAATGCAGGGCGTGCGCTATGAGCGGGTTTTCATCGCCGATGGCTAGGTGGGCCATTGCTGTCTTCACGGCGAATAGACGGGTCTCCAAAAGAGGCAGCAGCTTTTGCCGCCAAGCCTCCGCCTGGGGAGAATCGCTGGCCTCGACGGCCTTATGTGCCAGGGAGATGAGCTCCGCCAGCACCGCGACGTAGCGGTCGGCTAACGGTTGCGGAACTACCTGGGGGATGATTTCTGCTCCCGTCATTGCTAAGCCCTATTGGCTCAACCCGCCTTCGGCGCGGCAAAGTTTTGAATCGCCTGACTTGCGGCAGATGTAGCTGAGGTGCAAACCTGCGTCGCCTGTTGCCCGGCCTGACCCGCCGCTTTTTGTGCCTGTACCGCAGCCTGTTCTGCCTGTTGCTGGGCTTGTTTTGCCTGCTGTTGGGCCTGCTGCATGGTCTGCTGCGCCTGTTGTGCCGCCTGCTGTGCAGCCTGCTGCGCCTGCTTCTGAGCCTGCTGGACAGTTTGTTGCGCCTGTTGCTCAACTTGCTGTGCCTGCTGCTGCGCCTGGTTCAGGGCCTGCTGGGCGGCCGCCTTTCCTGCTGCGGTTGCCTGATTGAGCTGCTGCTGCGCCTTCTGCACAGCGGCCTGCGCAGCCTGAACCTGCTGCTGGACCTGCTGTTGTGCCTGATCAAAGGCCTGTTGCGCCTGTGCCGCAGTCTGTTCCGCCTGCTGTTGAGCCTGGCTTGCCGCCTGCTGCATGATCTGCTGTGCCTGCGAGGCATACTGCGTGGCCTGCGAAGCCGCTTGACCAGCCCACGCTTTCATACCGGCCGGATCGGTCACCGTGAGAACCTTCATCAGATCCTTCGATGGATCGGTGATCTGCGGCGGAACGGTCGACCAGAAGCTCGGCGTGGCGCTGCTTTGCGAACTCGCAGCGGCGAAAAGCTGTGTGCCTTGGGGCAGCGTGACGGGCTGCACACTTTGGAACGTAGCAGTATTTTCCGGGGAGAGATCGGGCCATCCTTTCTGGGTGAGCGGAATGGGAGGAAGACTGCTGGCTTGCGTGGAGGTGTTGATGGTGCCGTCATACTGCATGACGGTTTGCGGGGTGCCGGCCGGCGCTGAGGAAGCAACCATAGGAACAGGCACTCCCATGGCCGCGACACCTGCCGCGGCTCCGGCAGCGCCGCCGGCTCCGGCCATCCCGACCAGAACCGTCATGACGCCCATGACACAGATGTCTGGCGGTCCGACGCAAACAAGCGTGTCGGTGACGCGTGACTGCG
Source organism: Silvibacterium sp. (assembly GCA_049588475.1). GTDB lineage: Bacteria > Acidobacteriota > Terriglobia > Terriglobales > Acidobacteriaceae > Silvibacterium. The sequence goes on from JBAVYX010000461.1 coordinate 9,198, forward strand.
GCATGAAGCCCGTAAGGACGGTCGGCGAACCTAGTATGAACGGGCCGCCAACGTGAGGGACGACGCCCGTAACCATGGGACAGACGTGCATGTCGCCGATGCGCGAGGCAGGCATGAAACCGATCAGGACCTGAGGAAATCCCACCACGACCACGCCGCCGTGGGCAGTCATGCTGGTGATGGTGGCGGCAGGCATTCCCATGACTGGTTAGAACCCTTTCGTTGCCTGGCTGATGGCCTGCTGGGCTGACTGCTGCGCCTGTTGGGCTGCCTGTTGGGCCTGCTGTTGCGCTCCCTTGGCTGCCTGCTGCACCTGCTGTGCAGCCTGTTGAGCCTGTTGCTGGGCCTGCTTTGCAGCCTGTTGCGCTTGTTGCGCCGCCTGCTGAGCTTGTTGCTGGGCCTGCTGAACCGCCTGCTGTCCCTGCTTCTCTGCCGCCTGCGCAGCCTGTTGCGCTTGCTGCTCAGCTTGCTGGGCTTCTTGCTGCGCTTGTTGAGCGGCCTGCTGCGCCTGCTGCTCTACCTGCTGGGCCTTTTGTTGGGCCTGTTGCACGGCTTGCGCGGCCTGTTGAGCGGCTTGCTGAGCCTGCTGTTGAGCCTGATTGAGCGCCTGCTGGGCGGCTTGCTGGCCTTGCGCCGCTGCCTGGCTGACGGCCTGCTGGGCCTGTTGGACAGCCTGCGCCGCCTGCTGATAAGTCTGCCGAGCCTGCTGTGTGACCTGCTGGACTGCCTGTTGAGCCTGCTGCTGTGCTGCCTGGGCGGCCTGCTGCGCCTCGTTTGCAACCTGTTGCGCTGCTGCTGCTGCCTGCTGCGTGGCTTGCTGCGCCTCGTTTGCGGCGCCGGCGACTGCGTCCTGTGCGGCGGGCGGAGGGGCCGCGCCGGGTGCCGATGGCGGCGCACTTCCAGAGACGATATTTGGCGATGTCGGAGCTGCGCCTGCCTGACTCGTGGCTGCCTGCGACGGTGGCTTGTCGCCCGGGAACTGCGGAGCCGTAGGAGCACCTGGCGCATTGGGGGCTTGCGGAGATTGCGGGCTGGCCGAATTGGCCGGCAAAGATGTACCACCGCTGTTGATGTTAACCAAAAGGCCCTGAATCATTACGCCTGCGGGGCTGATGAAGACAAAATTGCCGCTGCAACTCAGGCTCACGCCCATAGGTGCGTCGATGGCTATCGTGGCCCCGGCTTTTATGTTGATCATCGCGCCGGCATCAATGTTGTAGATTGCCCCGATCTTATGGTCTTCATTCGCGCCGACATTGAGTGAATACATCGCGCCAACCTTTTCGGCGTGGTTAGCGCCAACACTTACGTTCGAATTCGCGCCGACCTTGAGCATGACGTTGCCGCCGATGTCTTCCTGCTGGTCCGCAGAGATCTTGACGACTTGGTTGCCCTTCAAAGTCTGGTTGACATCACCGTCAATTTCTTCTGTTTGCTTTCCTTTGACGAGCAAATGAGCGTCACCATCGACTTCCATAAAGTGATTCGAGGTGATCTTTTCGTGCTGCTCATTGCCGATGAGGGTATGGTGGTCGTGCTCGACGTGCAGATCATAGTCACGCTCGGCGTTCATGTAGATCTGCTCTTTGCCCTTCAGGTCTTCAAAACGGAGCTCGTTGGCGTTGTCAGCGCCTCCGTTTTTCGAGCTGCGTGTGAGGATGCCGGAGAGTGTGTATTGACCAGCTGGATCGTACTTAGGCAGGTTGACGCCGTTGTAGACGGAGCCCACAACGATAGGCTGATCGGGATCGCCTTCGATGAAATCGATGAGGACTTCGTCGTCGACACGCGGCCAGAAATACGTGCCCCATCCCTTGCCCGCCCACGACTGCGCGACGCGCAACAGAGTGTTGTCGGGAGTATTGGGCTTGCGCTGGCGATCCCACCAGAACTGCACGTTGACACGGCCGAACTTGTCCATGAAGGAGTCTTCGCCGGAATTCACGACGACCTTGCCCGTGTGCATTCCGTTTACGACGGGCTTGACGGTCTTGATTGACGGGCGGTAGGGGATGGCAAAAGGAATCGCCTTGAACGTGTTGGCGTAGGGCGCTTGTGGAGTCTTGGTTGTGCGTGCCCGGTAGGACGGCATCTGGTGCACATTGTGTTCTATCCGGGTTACAAGATATTTCGTATTTAGGCTGGATTGCGAATACTTTGTAAGTTCGAAGCTGTAGCCAGTTTGCAGTGTGATGGCGTTCGATTCGCCTTCGGCTATCACGGTCCCGGCATCGCTGCTGTCCCGGCGAATGTTCATGAAGAACGATGCGAGATCGCTGATTTTCGGATCTGATCCTTCTTTCTTCAGATAAGCCGCCGCGCTGTCGGCATAGTCGTACTCTTCGTTGCTGTTCGCTCCCAGCGGACCTTTGGTCGCAGCTTTCGTTCCCGCATCCGGTACAGTTTTGTACTTGATAAAGCTGTAGTCCCAGATGCTATGGTTGCCGGTTACCAGGGTCGATTTCGAGGTAAACTTCTTGATAACAAAATCGTAGAACCCCTCGGAATCTCCCGGCTGCGGCGCATAGCGAAATGAGCTTTGAATCGCGCATGCGCTCAACTTACTGGACGTGTCCTGCAAGGTAAAGGTGTGATCGTCCTGAGTGTGCTTGAAGTAATACAGGATTCCATGCTGCTCCATCAGCCGCGAAATGAAATCGAAGTCCGTTTCGCGGTATTGCGTGCAGTACTCCATCGGAGTGTAAGTATTAGATGTTTCAATCGCAGGGCTTATCTTGTAAGTGCTCAGGACTGCCTTAATGACATCAGTAACGGTCTGATTCTGGAAAACCCGCGTGTTCTTGTTGAGCGTAAGTACCCAGATATTGGGAGCGATATAGGCACGATAGTTGTTAAATTCCTGATCGCCGCCGCACATTTCAAAGCTGGAAACAAAGCCGTTAATGTAACGCTGCGTGCCTGAGTCATTGGCCTGAATGCCAACACACACCTTTTGACCCACGATGGTCTTGGGGTCGATCGTGGTTTCGGTGGTAGCCAGAAGATCTACCTGGTAAAGAAAGAGCTCCGAGATGCCTTCGAAGCCAGCCAAATGTTCCGGCAGAAGAACGTCCTTGCCCAAAGGACTGGTGAAGTTGAGGAGCCGATCGGTTTGTCCAAATGCGCCCATACTGGCCTGCCGAATCTTTCTTATTGTGAATGCGTAGCCGCGATAGTTTCACACCCTCGCATTGTCCGTCGGTGACTGACTAGTCGCGACGGACTACCAATGATAGGTGAATAGGCCTTCAGAAGACACGCCAATCCGCACTTGCTCAGTAGGCGTCTCTTCCGCCATGCGGGATAACACCTGACGCGAAATCTCCGGCAGCATGGTATTAGATAAGATGTTGTCGACGTTGCGTGCGCCGCTCTCCACTTCCGTGCATCGCTTGGCTACTTCCTCCAGCACCGAATCGTCATAGGTCAGCGCGATTTTGTGAGTGTCAGTCAGACGCCGTTGGATCTTACCGATCTTCAGCTTGATGATCTGCTTAAGCGCTTCGTCGCGCACGGGGAAATAAGGAACGATGATCATGCGCCCAAGAAATGCCGGTTTGAAGATCTTGTTCAATTCGGGTTTGATGGCAAGCGCAAGGCCATCACTGTCCGGCATCGTCTCCTTGTCTGCCGTGAGCTTCATCAGCGTGTCGGTTGCTGCGTTACTGGTAAGAATAATGATCGTGTTCTTGAAGTCGATCGAGCGGCCTTCCCCATCCTCCAGATTACCCTTGTCAAACACCTGGTAGAAGAGCTCCAGCACATCAGGGTGGGCCTTCTCGACCTCATCCAGCAAGACAACAGAATATGGGCGGCGACGCACGGCTTCTGTTAGCACGCCGCCCTCGCCGTAGCCTACATATCCCGGAGGCGAGCCCTTGAGGGTCGAGACGGTGTGCGCTTCTTGAAACTCCGACATATTGATAGCGATCAGATTGCGCTCGCCGCCGTACAAGAGATCCGATAACGCAAGCGCGGTTTCTGTTTTGCCCACGCCGCTTGGCCCGACCAGCATGAAGACGCCGACCGGCTTGCCGGGATCGTCAAGACGGGCCCGCGAGGTGATGATGCGCTGCGCGATGGCGGCGAGCGCGTGATCCTGTCCGATGACGCGCTTGCGCAGATGGCCGTCCAATTCAAGCACAGCGGCGATTTCATCCTTTACCATCTTGCCCAGGGGAATGCCGGTCCACGCGGAGATAACTTCGCCGACGATGCGCTCATCAACGCAGACGTGCATCAGTGGATTTTCGCCCTGGACTTTCTCGAGCTCATCTTCGAGCGCCTGCAGGGCCTCGATGGATGGCTTGACCTCGGGAGAGTCGCCTTCCGCCCTGACGGTTTCCGCACCGGATTCGAGGGCTTCGCGCATGGCGCGGATGCGCTTGACGAGGCTGACTTCCTGCTCCCACTGTGTGTTCAGTTTGGCTAGATTTGCTTCCGTGGCGGCGAGCTGTTCCTCGATCGAGGCGAGACGTTCGGCGTGGTCTTCGCCTACACTCGTTTCCCGTTCGAGAATCTGCTTCTGCACCTTGAGGTCGTCGATGCGGCGGGTCGCGTCTTCAACCGCGGGAGGAATTGTATTCTGGCCAAGCGAGAGCCGTGCACAAGCGGTATCGAGAACACTGACAGCTTTATCGGGCAACTGCCGTCCGGCCAGATAGCGGTGCGAAAGTTTCACTGTCGAGGTGACGGCTTCGTCAAGAATGCGCAGCTGGTGATGCTTTTCGAGGGCTGCGATGATGCCACGGAGCATTGTGCCGCACTGGTCTTCACTCGGTTCTTCTACCTTAACAACCTGGAAGCGCCGCGCGAGGGCGGCATCTTTTTCGAAAAATTTCTTGTACTCGGACCATGTAGTGGCGGCGATCGTGCGCAACTCGCCGCGTGCCAGCGCCGGCTTGAGAAGGTTAGCAGCGTCATTCTGACCCGCCTGCCCGCCGGCTCCGATCATGGTGTGCGCTTCGTCGATAAAAAGAATAATCGGATGCGGCGAGGACTTGACCTCGTTGATGAGTCCTTTCAAGCGGTTCTCAAATTCGCCTTTGACGCCTGCGCCAGCCTGTAGCAGCGCAAGATCCAGACTGTGTAGCTGAACATTGCGCAGAGAGGGCGGCACATCGCCCTGGCTCAGTCTCAGCGCAAAACCCTCAACCACAGCAGTCTTTCCTACTCCCGCTTCGCCGGTGAGAATGGGGTTGTTCTGGCGGCGGCGCATGAGAATGTCCACAACCTGACGGATCTCCAGATCGCGGCCGAGGACGGGGTCTATCTTGCCCGCTTTCGCGTTGGCGGTGAGGTTGACGGTGTACTGATCGAGATGCGGAGTCTTTCCAGAACCAGCTGGCCGCGGGGCCTCACCCGCGCCTGGCGCAGACGCAGGCGCGGCGGATACCGACTCCTCGCGCGACTTTTCCGTGATGGTGAAAAAATCTTTGCGCAGCGCCTCGGGCGGGATAAGTTGCAATTCTTTGCTGACGTCGCGGACCAGGCGCGACAACTCTTCGCTGGAGAGCAACGCCAGAAGAGTAAAGCCTGTGCGAATCTGCGTCGCGTCGTACTCGATGGTAGCAACGGTCCATGCTTCGGTGAGCATTTTCACCAGCAGCGGACTGAAGGCGGGGCTGCGCGCGTTACCGGTCTTTAACCGGTCGAGACTGCGCTGCAATTCCGTAGTAAGGCGCGAGTGGTCTACACCATACTGCTTCAGGATGAAGGCGATATCATTATCGGAGCTATCGATCGCCTTCAGAAGATAGTGCTCGATCTCGATGTCGTAGTGAGTGCGTGAAACGCAGAGGCCGGCTGCGGCCTCCAGGGCACTCCGTGTTGCATCATCCAACTTGCCGATCAGCGACTTCAGGTTCAGGCTCATCTGTCTAGCTCCCGAGGGTATGAATAATGCTGCTTAGGACAACCGGTACGTTGCCTCGTCCGGATCACGATGCAAGGACCGGTTTTTGATCCAGCTCACCAGCCCTAGCCGCGAGGCCCGGATGCTTTCCTCACCTAGTTCCATACCGGGCGTTTCTTCGCGCTCAAGTACCAGCTGGATAATGAAATCGAATTCCCGATTCGCATACAGTCGAAGCCATGCGTGCAATTCATGGCAGGCGCTGGCACCTGGAAGAAATTGCTGATAACGCGCGAAGCTCATCGGCCCGAGACGGATCGTGACGGTGCCATGCTGGTCCCATACTTCGTCACCAACAATGGTTCCCATGCCCAGGCGCTCACAGAATGCGCCGGTATCGCGCAGGAAAGTGAGATTGCCAGGCGGCAGACGGTTCCAGGTGCCGGTGAATTGCTCCACTGAAACGGGAACATCGAAGTAATCTTCCAAGAGCTGCCTCAGCCCTTGGGCAGTTGGACGCCGTTGTGACAGAAGTCCGGCATAGTAGAGACAGGCTTCGTCCTCGATATCCATCCGATGAGTCAGACCCGGGGTTCCGAGGCCAATCAGATCCAGGAGTCTTGCGCTGATGACGTCGTCACTCGCACCGGTACGCTCATATGCGATATAGAAACGATATTTCTGCCAGCCGCGGTAGAAGAGCGCAATGATGCGGTGGTTGAAAATGTCGAAGAATTCACCGGGAACGCGGTCTTTCGCACGAACCCGTTCGAGGAGAAATTCCGTATAAGGATGCGGCAGCGCGCCAGTTGCGGCGCAGAGTCCCATAAAGTTGACGAAGAGCTTCGGTTGGCCGTTCTTCTCGGTCTGCAGATCTTGTATCTCGCTGGCGGGAAAACTAAGGGTGGGGACCGAAGAAAACTGAACAACCTCCGAGGACGGCGATACGAAGAGTCCAACGGGATTGCGCTCCGGATAGAGGCGCTCCAGCAGACGCACGGCCTGGAAGAACTGGACGCAGTACGGCTCCCGCTCGAGCGTGGCACGCATCGACTCAAATTTCGAATCCACCTTGCGATCCGAATTTGGGTCCGCGTTCAGATCAGAGGTTTGTTGCCCGCTTTGGGTGGCCATTCGCCCAGCATCTCCTTTCTCTGATTTGTGCGTGCTGCCAACTGGCAGAAGCTGTTGATGGAGGTGTAGGAGCCGAGAAATCTGTCCAGCACATTGGCGAAGAGATAAACGCCGCCGCCTACAAACTGGCGCTCGTCGAATTCAATCTCCACGCGGGTGCCGCGCGCCGGCACGTTGCCATAAATGGATTGCATGATGGCAAAGTGCGGCTTCGAAGACATGGCGAGGATGCCGCCGATCTGGTTTTCCAGGTATGACGAATCAGTGAAGTTGTGCAGGCGCAGAATTTCCTGCAGCGAGGTTACACCCTCTTCCACCAGCGAGAGGTAATTGAGTGAAAGCTGTGAAACCAGTCGCCATAGCTGACCTTTGGCAGTAGGCGGATCATAAGTGGGCGATGGCCTGCGCAGGGCCGTGATCTGCTTCACCACGGGAAACTCTTCCGCCGTGAAGTCCCCATCCTCGAGGCCAAAAGGAAGTCGCGATGGCAGATCAAAGTTCGAGCAGGAACAACGCACTGTCAGTACTTCGGCATCCGGCTCAGTCATAATGCCGTCAACATCGACCAGCGCAAGGTGAATTGTAGAGGGCTCGCGTTCGCCAAGCACGTTCATGCGGCGCACCGCGTGCCAATAAGCGCGGCCGGATTCCTTCCTTGCCTGAAAACGATAGGAATAGAGCGGGTCAAGTTGAATACTCTCCCGGCGAGTGGTGTTGGACGCCATCACTTCATCGATCGAGAAGACTTCTGTCGTTTCCTGGTGACGTACATCGGGAATGACGCGGTATTCGTGCTTGGTGTGGGTAACGAGGATGGGTTCGGCGACATGCGAAAACAAGTTGATAACGGGCGTGCATCCCAGCCGCAGCGTGCGTGCCGAAACACCTATTTCAAGGTCCTGATGGCGCTCCGGACGGTCGAAGCGGGAGAAGCAGAACAGGATTTCTGCCTGTTCTGCGCAACCCGCTTCGGCAATGGCATTCAGGCCGCCGAGTTCGAAGAAGAGAAACTTTTCGGAAAAGCTGAAGTACTCCTGCAGCAGACGGTAGCCGTCAAAAGACCGCTTGGGATATGGCAGCAACGCCTCGCCTTCTTCAAAACCCATGGGGCGCAACTGCGAGGGAGAGATGTTTACTAACTTGCTGCCGCGCTGATGCGGATTGCGCACCAGAATGGAAATGCAGTTCCGGCAGAGCAATTCATACAAAATGTGCACTACATTGGTCTCGCCTGTAAGGTGAAAGGCCAGCTTACCGATCTTGAACTGATTGAAGGAGACGTCCCGCGCGCACAGCAGACGCATGCGGATAACACCCACCGCTCCGGACACCCGTACAGGCTCCGACAGACGCTCGGGCTGACGCCACTCGCACTCATCCACGGTGAGTGGCCATAGTTCGACCGGATATGCGGTTTGAAAGCGGCATGGCAGACCGTCTACTGTACGTTTTGTGGCCATGGGGGTTTTGGCGGGAAGGCGCAATCCTGCTGTTTGCTTGCCCTGCTCCGGGTCAAGCTGGCATTCCACGATCGACATCGAAGGAACAGGGCGCAGGTAGTGCGGTTGAACGATGCCGAGCAGCGCCGAGGTAACCTCGGGAAAGTCGTCGTCGACACGCAGATGAACGCGAGCAGCCATGAAGGCAAAAGCCTCCAACAGGCGTTCGACGTGGGGATCATCGCAACGATCGGGTTCAAGCAGCAGGCGGCTGGCTACGCGCGGATACTTCTCGGCGAATTGTCCTCCGAGCTGTCGAAGATACGCGAGTTCGCGTTCGTAATATTCCAGAAGTTCTTCGCGCATCGCTCACTTCACCTTGTACTCACCGCTTGAAAGCTCAAGCACGGTATCGAAGGAAATCTCTTCCGGCGCGGGATCGAGCTTCATATTTCCCTCGATATGAAAACGCAGACGCCGGTCTGTCATGTCGGAGCTTTCGAGGGTGACCCGAATGTCCATCAGCCGCGGTTCAAAGTTGCGCAGGCAGATCTCAATGGCCTTGCGGAGGCGGCCGTGATCTGATGCGGAAGAGAGGCCGAGCGAGGTGATATCCGGCAGCCCAAAGTTAATGACAGAAGCTTTGGCCAGCGGGTATTCAACAAGCTCCGGAATTGGAGGCTGGCGTGTATTCAGCAGCCATTCCAGATCCCGCTTGAGTGCCTCCTTGTAATAGCGCAGGGACTGCGAACGTGTGGTTGGCCATTCGTCGACGGCCATGAGCCTGTCGAGGACGGATTGTGTCACCAGGGTTTCTGTGGCTGAACGCGCCAAGCTTGCAGGCTCCTTTTATTTAGTGCGAAACATCCATCGCTGCAGTGGGATCGATGCGGCACAGCTTGGCAAAGAGCGCTTCCCTGACGCCATTGCTGCTTGAGGGATCGAGGCACTTCAGCAGTAATGCCATAGGAGGCGCAATCATCTCGCTTGCTTCCCATTCTTCAAGACGGCGCTGATCAATCTCCTTCACCAATTCTTCGAGAACCGGATGTGCCACCTTACTTTGTCCGGCGCTCACGCAGAGCTGCGCAACCTGCAACCTGCGCTGGAAGCGCGCACGCCCGCTGGGCTGCTGGGCTGCATCGCGCACGAGAAGCTGGATGGCCTGCGGCAATTGTCCGCGACGGATCATATCCTTTGCGATATCCAGAACGTCCGGCGGGGCATCTTCACCCGGCTCCTCGGACTCATGAACCGCGGCGTACACAGGCTCGGATGGCCCCGCTCCGTGTTGAACAACCGGCTCTGGCGGCTTGGGAATCACTATCTCTTCCAGCCATCGTTGCGTTTCGGGATTAGCAGTGGGTGTGTCGTCATTGAGGGTCCAGGTGGAAAGCTCGGGGATGTCCTTCAACAAGGATTGCACTGTGGCGATGACACTTGCCGAAATCGCACTGTACCCGGCTTCATAACTTGCCTTCCAGATGTAACGATGGACATCCAGCCAGGCCCGCCCGCAAGGCTCGCCGAGGGCTGCGACGGCGGCGTTGAGCAGATCTTCCCAGCTTGATTCGGATGCCAGTTTCTTCAGATTTTGCCGTGTTTCGGTAGGAGGTGATACCAGGAAGTCGTATGAAGCGTAGCTTCCCTGCTCGCGCATCTCTCCGAGCCGGATGGATGCCTGTAACAGATAGGCAACTGGACTGGCGGGGCGATCTTTCTGAAAGAATTGCGCACAGGCCTGGACGCGGCTGATGGCGTCATCCCAGTCGGCAGGCTCGGCAGAGACGGACTTCCCTTTTTTGGCTTTTGCAACCGTAACAGTTTCGGCGACGGATTCGACTTCGGCCGCCACTTCCGGTTCGGGCTCAGGCTCCTTTTGGGCAACTTCGACGACCGCATCGGGTTCGAGCTTGCGCTTCTCATTGAGGAGACTGCCGATAACCTGACCGACTTCTTCGAGGGACGAGCGCAGCTTGCCAAATGCGGGGCCATCGTCACCGTATTTCTCTTCGCAGAAGATCTGGAGCGTTTCCAGCATTTCCGTCGAGGAATGAATCGCCTCCTCGAGGCCTACGTAAAATGATTTGGGCGTGGAGGCGAAGGCCTTATCAAACTCCTCAGCCGTCGGCTTACCATCCTTGATTGCTCGTTCGCGGGCTTCGCGTTTCGCGTCGTTATATTCTGTGTCGGCCTCATAGCCGACGGCGCGCGAGTCCTTGTACTGGTAATAATTGAGGCCATCGCGCGTGACAGGAGCTTCGCGAAGAATCGCCGCAACACGATTGGCTGCAAACTCGACGGGAACGGCGCGCATACCTGCGTCGCCATCCTCGATCTCCGGGTAGAGGGTGTCCCAGAATTGCTCCTGCAAATCCTGCATGAGCTTGAAGCAGGGTGCGATCAGGCCAATCCCTTCGCGCTTAACGTAGGCTTCTGTCAGCCATGCGGCAAGTTGCAGGTCTTTGCTTTTTGTAGCGAGCGCATCGCCGGCAAGCTTGATAACGAGGGCATAGTCCGCTCGCTTGACCGTGCGCTGCCAGTCTCCGCTGGGTATGCTCTCGTCTTCCTCAATTCGCGCTTCCTTGATCTGATCGTAGATGCGCTCGTACCTCAGGCTTACACCCGAGGGATTTTCGCCCGGAACCGGATTCAGCAGATCATCACGTAGTGGCACTTTCAGCCGTCTCCCCGGCGTGGTGGAAGATTAAGTTCCGCAGTTGCAGGAACGGCTCCTCTTCATCCCCGCACAGCAACAATTTTTGTCCGAAAGGCACTTCGCCGTACTTCGCGTCCTCTTCCCAGACGGTTGCGCGGCCAAGGCGAACATTATCATCCGGATGCTTCCAGGAAAGGGGTGAAATCACTGGCAACAGAACCTCGCCGAGGTCCTGCAGTCGGAAATCCGAGGTCGTCTGCAGAATGGCAGGCATCCAAAGCAGATCGCGCAGCTTTTTCGGCGGCTCCACTTCAATCGATTCCACATACTCAAACGGAATCCAGGTGTAGCTCCCTGCGATGAACGTTTCCAGGTGCGCTCGGATGCGAGGATCGGCATCCGACAGCTCGGCAAAGTCAGCACCATTCCACTGTCCAGCGGGAGATGGATGCACGGTCCCGAGCGGCAGTTCATCTTTGGCGAACATCTCCTGCCTTGTTCTCTCTGCGTGCAGTGCAGCACGGTAGAGCATGGCCCCGGCAGCTGCCTCCTTGTTCGCGTCCGAGAGTATGTCCAGCTGCTTGCTGGCGCGATCATACTCACCGGCAAAGCAAAGCAATTCAAACAAAAAAGTACGGCGCTTGGTGTCGAGTGGCTGCTTTTTCAACTCGTCACCAAGCGCATCGATTGCAGGCTTTAACTGACCGGCACGATAGAGCGAGAGCGCGTCCATGGGGGTCGCCTTACGTGAGCTTGTTTTCCTTCGTGTTGTAAGTGACAGGGCCGATACTCTTAAGGTTGCCGTTCTCGTCTTGCACAGAATAGTCAATCTTGATTTCGTTATAGGTGAACGAGAGGCTGACAGTCGGAATTTCGCTGGAACCTGAAATCTGCAAACTGCTGACAAAGAGCTCCTTGAAGTCGACCTTCAGATAGGGCTTGCCATCCGCGCCGGACTTAATCGCGCTCATCGTGCCTGTCTTGATGTGGGTGCCCAGGCCGATCGACTTGAAGAACTTCGGCGTTGCCTTGTCGAAATAGGTCATGATGCTGAAGTCGCTCAGGTCGGCCTTGCCGGCGCCTGACCCACCCGTGCCCGCAACCGAGGATACCTGGGAGGCGCCCCAGCTCCAGCTCATAATTTGTATTTCACTTTTGTGGTTTGAGTCCGAGGATTCACCTTCAATCCCATCAGAGAGCTTCAGAAAATAATCAACTGCCATATCCTGACTCCTTTTCCTGGTTAGCTAATGCGATACTGGTCTACCGTGCCGTAGTCAGGGGGGCGACGTCCGGCCATGTCCTGGCTATGCTACTTTCGCGCCGACGCCGGCAAATCGGCCACCAGACGAAGCGAAACGGAGAGCTCGTCGAGCTGGAAATGCGGCTTGAGGAATGCGACCGCGCGATAGGCACCTGGCTTGCCCGGAATTTCGGAAACCTGGATGGCGGCTTCCCGCAAAGGCAGTTTCGCCTTTGCAGCTTGGGTGGCGTTATCATCCGCGCAAACATAGTTGCTGATCCATTGGTTAAGAAACTTCTCGCAGTCCTGGCGGGTCATGAAGCTGCCGATCTTGTCGCGCATCATAGCCTTGAGATAATGGGCGAAACGCGACATAGCCAGGATGTACGGCAATTGCGCCGAGAGACGCGCATTCGCATTTGCCGCGTCCTTGTCATACAGCTTCGGCTTGTTCGCCGTCTGGATACTGAAAAAGGCCGCGTAGTCCGTTCCCTTGCAATGCACCAGAGGTACCAGACCCTGATCGGCGAGTTCCTTCTCGCGACGATCAGTAATCGCGACTTCCGTTGGGCACTTCAGGGCCACATCACCCTCGTCGGTGCGGAAGGTGTGAGCCGGCAGACCTTCGACCAGTCCTCCACCTTCCACGCCGCGGATTGAGGCACACCAGCCGTATCTTGCAAAGGAATTGGTAAGCCGTGCAGCCAGACCGTAAGCCGCATTTCCCCATAGGTACTTCGAGTGATCGCTGCCATCGACCGCTTCTTCATAGTCGAAGGCATCGACCTGCTTGGTGTCTTTGCCATAAGGCAGACGCATGAGAATGTGCGGTAGCGTAAGAGCAACGTAGCGGGAATCTTCCGACTGCCGGAAGGACTTCCACTTGGCGTACTCGGTGGAGTCGAATATCTTGCCGATGTCGCGCGGCGCGCCGAGCTGGGTATAGCTGGTCAGGTTGAGCAGATCCGAAGAGGCCGCACTCATGAAGGGCGCATGCGCCGCGGATGCGACATTAGAAATTCGCTCCAGCAGTTCGACATCCTCGGGGCCGCGGCCGAATTCGTAATCGCCAAGAAGCGCGGCAAAAGGCGCACCGCCGAAGACGCCGAATTCTTCCTCATAGACCTTTTTGAATAGGGCGCTTTGATCGAACTCGGGCGCGCGTTGCAGATCCTTCAGCAGTTCGCGCTTAGAGGCGTTGAGCACCTTGATCTTGAGCATGTCGTTGGTTTCCGACTGGTCAATGAGGTACTTAATTCCACGCCAAGTTCCTTCGAGCTTCTGAAAGGCAGGATAGTGCAGAACTTCGTTCAGCTGGAGAGAGATAAGCCGGTCGATCTGCGCGATACGCGCCTGGATAGACGCTTCCGCATCGCGCGTGAGGGTCATTTGACCCTGGAGAACCTGGTTCACGAACTCCTTGACCATGTCACGGCCCCGCTCGAGAGTAGCGGGATCGCGATTGAAGCGGCCCTGAGAAACTATCTGATCGAGCAGGTTCTGTTCTGAGGCCTGCTGCTCAACTGTTTCGCCTGCGACGGAAGCTGCCGTCTTAGTTGTACTCATTCCGCACCCCCGGTCTTACCTAGTTCTGTACGAAGTTTTTCGCGCGACTCCGTGTTGGAAACGGCTTCGAACAACGCTTCATCAAGCTTGTCGTTGCCCTGCAAGCTGCCACGGAGGTCGGAGAGCCGCGTGCGAAGATCGAACAGCTCCTTCAGCGGGCCAACCTGCTTGGCTACGTTTTCCGGCGAAAAGTCATCGAGGCTCTCAAACTTGAGGTTGACGCCAATCTGTCCCGCATTGGGGTCGTCGCTCAATTTGTTCGGAACAGAGAAGGCCAGGTGAGGCTGCATGCCTTTGAGGACAGTATCGAAATTGTCCGGATTAATCTCAACGAATTTACGATCTTTCAGCGCGGCGAGCGGTTGTTCGGGTTGGCCGGTCAGGTCTCCCAGAACGCCCATGACGAAGGGCAATTCCTTGAGCTCAATCGCGTCGCCGATTTCCACGTCGTAGGTAATGTGCACACGCGGCGAGCGGACACGATCCAGTTTATGCTGCGTACTTTCTTTAGCCATACTCTTTATCCTCGAGAGGCGCGCGCGGAGGAACCGCTCGCCCTGGGTTCAATCAGCGACACAACGATACGTCTGAATGGAAACATCCTCGGCTGCTCTTTTATATCCCACTTTTTATCGCCACTTTGTTAACGATTCTGTTTGGGACCATTACTTTCGTTCATGCCGAGAGCGGGCCAATTATTAACTTCCTCATGGTGCATGTCAAGCTGAAAGCGTTACAACTAAGGTAGTAGCTGCGGCGGCAGCAGCTACATCCCTGCGGCGCTCGTCAGCGCGATGTGCCGCTGTATACTCGTAGCCCGGTAGGAAAACCATACATGCGACAATTGCAACCGGTTGTCTGGTCAAAAGGCGTCTTTTTATCTCCTCAGCACCTGCAGGCGCAGGACCGCTTCTTCGAGGAAACTCTGCGTTTTCTTTCCGATGCACTTTCCTTCCGCAACTGGGGCTTCTCCTCACTGGACATAGACGGGACTAGCCTTAGCGAAGGCCAACTCAACGTAAGAGCGGCTTCGGGCGTCTTTCCGGATGGATTAATGCTGGATATGCCGGCCTCGGATGCATCGCCGCGTTTGCGCACACTGGAGGAGTGCTTTCACGATGGCATCACCCGGTGCGCCTTCTATCTTGCCATTCCGCAGGACAGGCCGGGAGGTATCAATATTGGGTTGCAGCGCGGCGGCATCAGTACACGCTTTTACTCCGAACTGCAAATGCTGCGCGATGAAAACAGTTCAGGCATCGAAAAGCCAGTGTCGCTGGCGCGCAAAAACCTGCAGATTCTGGCCGAAGGCGAGAACCTTGAGGGATCCGTGCTTTTGCCGTTGGCACAGATTGAGCGGACGGAAGCTGGCGGCTATCGGCTCGACGCGAAATACATTCCGCCCATGCTGAATGTCAAAGGCAATGAACTGCTTACCGGCATCCTGCGCGGTTTGATTGAGACACTTGTGTCGAGGAGTAGCCAGCTGGCTGGCTCCCGCCGCCAGCGCAACCAGTCTCTGGCCGATTTCAGCGCCTCGGACGTAGCAAATTTCTGGCTTCTGTACACGATCAACACGCACCTTCCCACCTTGCGCCATCTGCTGGAAACCGATCGGGTTCATCCCGAAACGCTGTTTCTCCTGATGCTCTCTCTCGCTGGCGCACTCACCACCTTTTCGCCGAAGATGGAGCCGCGCGACCTGCCGAAGTATGAGCACGAGCAACTAGGGCTGTGCTTTATCGCACTCGATGCGATCATTGCTGAATTGCTGGAGACGGTAGTGCCTAGCAACTTCGTGGCCTTGCCGCTCAAGCCATTGCGCGATTCCATTTACGCTACGGCGATAGACAAAGACAAATACTTCGAGAATTCGCGCTTTTATCTCGCCATCTCGTCCGATATGCGCGAAGCTGATCTCATCAACCGGACCCCGTTGCTCGCCAAAGCCTGCTCTGCCACGCACATCGAGCAGCTTATTCGGCAGGCGCTGCCCGGTTTGAAGATGATGCATGTACCGGTACCGCCGCGGGCCATTCCTGTGAAATTGCGCTATCAGTACTTCAGTCTAGAGAGGACTGGCCCCGTTTGGGAAGCAGTCATGCGCTCACGTAATTTCGGCGTCTACGTTCCGGGAGATATTCCGAATCCCGAAATGGAACTGATTATTCTTTTTGCCCATACAGAATAGCCTTGTGATCAATGCTTTGCATGGAGTCACTGAACTGCTGTGCCTGAAAATGTGCGTTGCCTGCGAGTGCTCGCCGGTTCTGAGCATCCAGCCTATCGAACGCAAATCAGACCGATCAAGGAATCCGAGGTCCCATGCCATACCACACGATATGGCTGAGTCGCAGGGAGAGGCGCGAACAGCGGTTTGCCCGGGAGCAGCGCGAGCGCGATTAGGTGTTGTGAACCTACTAAAGGGGACGCGTAAATCCGCGCTTGACCCAAGCCACAAGAAAGAGAATCAGGTAGACAAGTCCCTCAGCCTAGAGGACCCGCTACTTGTGTCGCAAGACAAAAAACAGAATTAGCACGATCACCAGCAGCACGAAGATATTCAGAATCAGGATGAGCGGCAGGTACTGCTGCAGCTTGCCCTGCGCCGGAGCCGGGGCAGGAGGCGCGGGCGGCTGTGGAAACGGAAAGGCAGCGGGCTGAAACTGCGGCATCGGCGGGGGAGCAGCAGCATGCGGCATTTGCGGCATCTGCGCCTGGGGAAATACGGGCGGTGGTGGAAACTGCATCGGCGGCAATCCGGGCCGGCCTAGAGGCGCTGCCGCCGCCGGTGGAACTGGCGCAGCACCCTGCCCTTGCAGATCGCGCAGCGCCGAGCCGGAAATAATCCGGGTAAATTCGCCCGGACCTCCCGCGGAGGGTGCCGCGAGGGGGGGCTGCTGCATGGGCGGGGCCGGGAAAGGCTGGGCAAGAGGCGCCTGAGTCACGGGCGGCTGCGGAGCTTGCCTGGGAGCAGGCTCGGCAGAGAGGGTCTGGAGAAGCCGCGTAAATCCTCCGGCAGCCGGATTTGGAGCAGCAGGCGACTGAGGTGTTGGAGGCATCAGAGGTTCAGTTGCGTCTCCCGGAATGGGCTCTTCCTTGTTCAACGCCTGAAGAAGTTGAGTAAATCCACCCTGAGCTGGAGGCAAGGATTCCGGGGAACGTGCCGGGCTGCTTGAGAACTGGAAATTGCTCTCCGGAACTGACTCAGGCCTCAGCGATTTCAGCGGGTTCTCCAGGGGAGTTTGCTCCGGGGTCCGCTGAGAGAACATTTGCGTAAAAGAACCCGGTCCCGCGCTTGGCACGGATTGAGGCGCAACGGGTAACACCGGTTGCGCCGGACCGGACTCCCTGGCCGCCTGCGCCGAGTGAAACATCTGAGTAAAGTCGCCGGGCGAGGATACGGCCTGCGTCTTTACTGGTTGAGGAGAAATTGGCCCCAGCTGTGAAGGTATCGGTATGGCCTTGGTCGCCCCCGGATCATCGGCCGGTTTTTCGGTTTCGGCCGGCTTCATAGATTCGCTCGGACTTGCGGATATGGAGTTGAACATCTGCGTGAAGCTGCCCGGCGCGGAAGCGGCTTTTGCCGTCTCTGCTACTGCAGGTGGTGAAAGTTCGTTTCCTGTTTTTTCCACTGGCGTACTTAGTGTTTGCAGCATCTGCGTGAATTCGCCAGGCTTCACGGTTGCAGGCGGCGCTGGCGTATCCGGTGAAAAGGGCTTTTGCACCAAGACTTGGGTAAATACATTCGCTAAATCGGGCAACGGCTTTTGCGGCGCTTGTGAAGCAGACGGCGCAACTGGGGCGGCTCCTAAAGTGGCTTCCGAAGCCGGTCCCAGGGTCGATGGTGATGCCGGAGTGGCAAGCGCCCGGAACATATCGGTAAAGCCGCCGGGGCTGACGGGAGCGGCGGCCGGCTGATCGGCTGGAGTCCAAGGCGGCGTTTGGGACCCGGGTGAAGATATCGCCTGAGGCACGCCCGCCGGGGCGGGCTTACTCTCCTCTCTGAGCAGGGACCGCAACAGGTCATCTTCCGGCGGCTGGGCAGGGCGCGCAGCCACGGTGCCAAAGATAGCGGTTGCGCTCGATGGCTCAGTAGTGGCAGATTCACTCTTGCTGGGAAAATCGGGATCATCAAACGGAGACTTGGACGGGTCCATGAGAGTGCCACCGTACTTCTGAATATTTTGCTTGATTCTGGAGACCAAGACTACATCGCATTTACTTGACAGTAAAGTGCTGGCGACCTACGATGCACTCACGAATTGGCCGCAGTATATTCAAGCATTAGCGCAATTGGGCAGACGCGCCGATCGGCCCTTACGGCTGCACATATCTGCGAGCCGTTCAACAACCACCAAATGGTTCGGTCACTATGAAATTTTTGTCGCGGGTGGTGTGGTCTGAGGGGATGTATCTGGGCCCACACCATTTTCAAACGCAAAGCCGCTATTTTGAAGATTCGATTGCATTCCTGGCGGCCAGCCTATGGCTTGAGCCATGGGGACTACTGCACGCCGAACTGGACCAGAAGGCCATCCGCAACGGCAATGCGGTTTTGCTGCATGCCTCGGGTATTTTTCCCGATGGACTCACTTTTGAATTACCCAATTCCGATCCGCCTCCGCCCACGCGCAATCTGCTGGAAGTCTTCCCCTCCACGGATGCGGTGCTGCCGCTTTATCTGGCAGTCCCGAGCCGTCGGGATAATGGTTTCGACTGCGATCTGAGCACTACCGCAAACGGGGGGGCCAACGGAGTCCGCTTTTCGCGGATGCAACGCACTCTGCGCGACGAGACGAACGGCATTGACGAGCGCGAGATTGAGCTGGGGCAAAAAAACATCCGCCTCGTGACAGAAGCCGAGCTGACGCAGGACATGCTTTCCATCTCCATTGCGCACGTACTCCGGGATGGCCGCGGGCACCTTGTCTATGATGAGGATTTCATTCCCACGTGCCTGCGTTTAAGCGCTAGCGAGCCGCTCATGCTCCTGATCAAACGCCTGATCGAGACGATAGGGGAAAAAAGTGGCACGATCGCGCGCAGCGCAAGACGCCACGGGCGTTTCGAGGCTGGCACAGCTGCTCTTGACGTAGCGAACTACTGGTTTCTGCATGCCTTGCACAACTCGATTCCACCTTTGCAGCACCTGAGCACCACCAGGCACGCCCATCCAGAAGACCTGTTCATCGAGCTTTCGCGGCTTGCAGGTGCACTATGCACCTTCGCGGTTGATTCCGACCCGCGCCAGCTTCCATCCTATGATCACAGGAATCCCGGCCCGGCATTCCGCGCGCTCGACGCTCATATCAGGAGGCACCTCGAGATCGTGGTTCCGTCAAATACGGTCACGCTCGACTTCCATCCTATAGAGCCATACATTCAGGCAGCGGACGTTCTTGACGAACGTTGCTTGCGGCGCGCGCGCTGGGTTTTTGGCGTGCGCTCGGGATTGGGAGAATCCGAGCTTCTGAACCTGGTGCCAAGACTCGTAAAGGTATGCTCTTCGCGGTTTGTCCCCGAACTGGTGAAACGCGCTCTCCCCGGCATGACGCTCACCCATCTTCCTGTCCCGCCCACGGCCCTCCGCGCCGAAGTGGACATGCAGTATTTCGCGGTCGAAACCACCGGTCCGTGCTGGGAGCATATTCTGCAAACCCGAAAGGTAGGCGTGTATATTCCAGGAGAAATCTCGAAGCCGGAGTTTGATCTTACCGTCATCGTGGAGCAATCGTGATGGGTACCGCTCGCGTTAACAGTCTCGCATTTTCCTTCCAGGAGGTGCTCACCGCCATCCTGCGTGTGCGCTTCCAACGGCAGCAGGTTCAGGACTCGGAGAGCTTCCGCGCGCAAATGCGCCGCTCCTTACAGGCGGCTATGCAGGAGGCTCGCTCTCTGGGTTATTCAAGCGACACGGTGCAGATGGGAGTCTTCGCCGTGGTTGCCTATATGGATGAAAGCGTACTCAATCTGCAAAGCCAGGCATTTGCCGACTGGGCACGGCGTCCGTTGCAGGAAGAGCTCTTTGGCGGCCATCTTGCGGGCGAGACTTTCTTTCGCAACCTGAAGACGCTCCTCGGCCAACAGGACTCCTCGGAAGTAGCCGATGCTCTGGAACTGCACTGCCTCTGCCTGCAGATGGGGTACCGCGGCCGCTACGCGCTGGGCGATACGGGTGAATTGCATCAGCTGCTGCGCCAAGCGCGGGAAAAAATTCAAAGGATTCGCGGAGCCGCCCACCTGCTGCCGCCCATGACCCCGCCCGAAGTGCGCCCGGCGGGGACAAAAGACTCGTGGAGCCGTGCCTTGCTGATTACCACATGTGTGCTCGCCGGTTTAACGATAGTTGCGTTCGCCGGCTTTCAACTTGACCTTGCTTCCGGAGTATCCCAGGTGCAGAACACCAGTCTGAATGCGCGATAGGAGCCTGCTGTGGTACCGATTCTGATTTCTGCCCTCATCTTCATCCTGTCTGTTGTGCTTGCCTGGCTAGCCGGCCCCCTGCTTCACATTGAAGGTACGTCGCTTCTGATTCTGCGCATCCTGCTCGTTGTGCTGGGCGCTGCTGCCGCAACCGTCATTCTGGTCATGCACTTCAGAGACAAACGGCGCGATGCGGCTACGCGAAAGATACAGGGCGGATCGGACATGGACACGCTGCTGCGTGACGCCGAAAAGAGGCTGGCCGCAGCCCAGCGCACAGGTCCAAAATCGCTTGATTCCCTCCCCCTTCTTTACATTCTGGGCGACGGGAATTCAGCAAAGACAACAGCGGTTCTGAAATCCGGACTCGATCCGGAACTCCTCGCCGGTCAGATTTACCGAGACCAGGACGTCACGGCCACACCAGTCGTAAACCTGTGGTACACACAGCAATGCGTCATCGTGGAAGCAGGGGATGCGGTCCGCAAAAGCCCGACGCTGTGGAGCAAGCTGATTCGCAAAACACGGCCCAAGGCATACCGCTCCGCGATGGGAACGCAGGCTCCAGTACGCGCCGCAGTGGTTTGTATCAGTCTCGAACAGTTTCTCGGCGCGACCGCGTCGGATACTGTCCTTGGGTCCGCCCGTTCCACAAACCAGATGCTGCGCGATCTTGCGCAACAACTGGGGACGGAGGTTCCGGCCTACGTGGTACTCACGAAGCTTGACCGAATCCCAAGCTTTACAGAATTCGTTCGCAATCTGACCACCGAAGAGGCGTCCCAACCGCTCGGGATGGCCTTCGCGCGCAGCGAAGTCTCCAGCGGCCTGTATGCGGAAAAGGCCATGGGCGAGGTGACTTCCGCCCTCGATCAACTTATTTTCTCGCTCGGAGAATTTCGCTTGGAGCTGCTGACTCGGGAATCGGACCAGAAAAATGTCGATCCTGTCTATGAGTTTCCCCGCGAGCTACGAAAGCTGCGGAACAATCTTGCGTCTTACCTTGTCGAGCTTGGGCGGCCTAGCCATCTGAACGCCAATCCATATCTAAGAGGCTTCTACTTCACCGGTGTTCGCGCGCACATGGTCGAGCAGATGGTAAGTACTCCGGCGAAGGTACCCCAGGCGCAGCCCGCTGAAGCCGGAGCCACGCGCATGTTCACCGTGCAGCAGATGCAGGCCGCCAGCGCTCCGCCTGCGCCGCAGGTGGTGTCTCAGAAGGTGGCGCAATGGTGCTTTCTGCCGAAGCTCTTTCCTGTGGTGATACTCCAGGACAGAAGCGCGCTGTCTAGCACCAGTCACAGCGGCAGGACGCACGTCTTCCGCCGCGTGGTTTTTGGAGCGGCCTCTCTGCTGCTGTTGTTCTACCTTATCGCCCTGGCCATCTCCTTCAACAACAACTCAGGACTTGCGCGCGATATTGCATCGGCTGCGAATACGCTTCCGGTAAGAACGGTGCCCGCAACCACGCTTGCATCGGTGCAGGAGTTGACTGCGCTCAACCAGCTGCGCACGGCCCTTGGGCAACTGGAGAACTACCGGCAGCAGGGTCCGCCGCTAATGTATCGCTGGGGGCTGTATCACGGAGACCAGCTCCTCGAGGCCGCCCGGCACATCTACTTCGACCGCTTCCAGCGGCTGCTGTTGGCGAACACGCAGAACAACATCGTGACGGCGCTCAACGCGCTCCCGGCCGCCGTGCAGCCGGACTCAGACTACGGCGCTGCTTACAATCCACTCAAAGCCTATCTGATTACGACGACCAATCCCGACAAGAGTACGGCTGAGTTTCTCACCCCTGTACTCATGCAGTACTGGCAAAACGGCAAAGCCCCCGACACCGAGGAGCAAAAGCAACTGGCGCAGTTACAATTTGATTTCTACGCGAATGAATTGCGGTTTGGAAATCCCTTTTCCATTGCGCCTGCAATGCCCACCATCAACCGGGCTCGCGCTTACCTGGCAAGCTTTGGCGGTTTCGCACGGATCTACCAGCAGATGATTAACGCCGCCAACAAGGTCGCTCCGGCGATTGACTTCAATCGTTTGTTTCCTGGCTCCTCATCAGTAGTCGTAGAGTCGCACATCGTGCCCGGAGCATTCACGCGCAACGGCTTCAATTTCATGCAGGATGCGATCCTGCATCCGGAAAAGTATTTCAGTGGCGAAGCGTGGGTGCTTGGCGATCAGGCTCCGCCATCACTGGATCCCAAAACCTTGACGGCACAGCTGGCCAGCCGCTACCTCGGGGACTATCAAACGGAGTGGCGCACCTTTCTACGGCAGGCTTCAGTTGCCAAGTATCGCGACCTTAGAGACGCCGCCGGGAAGCTTCAGATACTCTCCAATCCCAGCTCGCCTCTGTTGGCGCTTATCTACACCGCATCGCACAACACGGCCGTGGCGAATCCGGATATAGCAAAACAATTCCAGCCGACCCAGGTGCTCGTTCCTCCGGACAGCGCGGAGAAGCTTATGTCAGAGAAGAACACGGCTTATGTGAACAGCCTTGTTGGCCTGCAGGGCGCGGTATCGCAGGTTGCACAAGACCCGAACGCGGCAACCAGTCCTGGGGCATTCCAACCAGTAATTACGGCGGCGATCAGCGCGCATAGCGCGGTAAGCCAGACAGCCCAGCTGTTTAATATCGACCCGCAGGGGCACAGCGAACAGACGGTCCTTGCGCTCCTGCAAGCTCCGATCAACTCGGCTGAAGATATCGCGAAGCCGGGACCGCCCAAGGGCGGCGGCCTTTGCGCAAGCTTTGCGCCGCTCCTGTCGAAATTCCCTTTCTCGCCCAACGCCACCGTTGACGCTACTCCGGCGGAGGTTTCCGCAGTTTTCCAACCGGGATCGGGCGCGCTGTGGCAGTTCTATGACGCCTCGTTGAAGCCGTTGCTCGTCCAACAGGGCACAACGTACGCTCCGGCTTTGAACGCTCCACTTAAAGTGAATCCGGCGTTCCTGCAGTTCTTTAACAAGGCGGCGAGCGCGTCCGCGATCATGTTCCCTGCCGGCGCTACGTCACCGGCACTTACATTCACGACACACATCCTGCCATCAAAGGGCATACGGACGGCTACGTTTACTGTGGATGCACAAACGCTCACCGGCTCAGATGTCTCCAAGCAGTTCACCTGGTCGGCGCAAACCGCCCAGCAAGCGCAGCTTATTGCAAGTTACGAAACCGGTAGTCTCCCCTTGCTGCAATTCAGCGGACCGTGGGCACTCTTCCGTCTTGTTAACAAAGGTCGGGTGGAGCAGGCCGGCAATCCAGGGCGTCTGCTGTACCCGCTCGAGGTGTCCAATACTCCTATTGTGGTTGGCGGCACGCCGTTGGTTGTCCACATAGAATTGTCCGGGCCGGGTGCGGGTCTGCTGATGCCGGGAGGGTTGAGCGGCATTCGCTGCGTTTCAAACGTGGCTCGCTAAGGAGTTGTTGGCAGTTCAGCGGTTGGTTCGGTCAGTGGGTCCGCCTGGGCTTCACTGAATCGCAGGAGCAGGCAGGTAACATTATCAACCGCTCCTTGCTCCTTGGCCGTATCGATCAATGCCTGACAGGCCTGCGAAAGATCCGGGTTGCCGAGCACGAGATGTGCGATGGCCTCGGCGTCGGCATAGCGGGTAAGGCCGTCCGTGGTCAACAATACAATGTCGCCGGGCTCGACGGCGGCGGTGAACAGGTCGGGTTCAACCGATTCTGCGGTCCCGATGGCGCGCGTAATCAACGATTGCAGCGGCGACGATCCGGCGTCGTCCGCACTAATGACGCCGTTACGTACCTGCTCGGCAATGTAGGAATGGTCATGAGTAATCTGGGCACATCCCCCATTGCGAAGAAAATACGCGCGGCTGTCGCCTACATTCCCGATCACGATCTTGCGGCCATCCATGCAAGCCGAAACCAGCGTCGTTCCCATGCCGCGCAGTTCTTCGCTGTTATGCGCAAGCAAACATACCTGCCGGTTCGCATGCAGGATTGAGTTGTATAACCGCTGCTCCCCCTGTGTCTCAGACATGTCCTGTCGATTAAAGAACTGCACTAGTTCGCTGACCGCCGTGCTGCTTGCGATCTCGCCGGCTGCCATTCCACCCATTCCGTCACACACGGCAAATATCTGCGTGGAAATGTCATAGCCGAAGCTATCTTCGTTGTTAGAGCGCTTGCAACCGACGTCGGTTAAAGCTGCGACTTCAAGTTTCAATGCACTTTGGCTTTCCATCGTAGAGACTCTTCTCTTCGTCGGAGATTACAGCTCATTTCGGATGGCTTTCAAACCAAGCCCATCTTATTCGCGGTTGCGCGATTAGACTGCCAGAACGCCCGCCAGCCTGTAAAGACCTCTACGAAACGGGCTGCCGTCATTCCCTCCGATGCGAATCTGAATACCCCAAAAGTGGGACTATCGGCGCACAATTTTCCCAGGCATGGTGTACGTATTTTGGGATACACTCATGGCGCTAACGTACGCGCTGCTGTGCTCCCCCGCAAAGTAACCCCCGGTTGAGAAAGGGCGTCTCCATGGCGTTAGAAATCGGTAAACGTGTTGGTGATTACGAAATTCTGTCCCTGTTGGGGGCAGGTGGGATGGGCCAGGTCTACAGCGCCCGCAACATCATCTCAGGCCGCATCGAGGCGATGAAGGTTCTGCTGCCGGATTTTGCCACCGAACCCGAGCTTGCCGCGCGTTTCACCGCCGAGATTCGCACTCTCGCCGGTCTCGATCATCCAAACATCGCCCAGCTGCGAACAGCCTTCCAATTTGAAAATCGGCTGGTGATGATCATGGAGTTCGTCGAAGGCGTCACGCTCGAAAAGCGTGCAAGTGAATCCGCAATCCCGGTAAACGACGTGTTGAATTACTCCACACAAGTGCTGGCTGCCTTGGGTTATGCGCACAGCAAAGGTGTGACACACCGCGACATCAAACCGGCAAACATCATGATTACCTCTCACGGTCTGGTCAAGCTGATGGATTTTGGCATAGCCAAGTCCACCACTGACCTGCAGCTCACGCGCCCGGGTACGACCATGGGGTCGGTATATTACATGTCCCCGGAGCAGGTGCGCGGAGGAACGATCGACGCGCGTTCGGATATTTACTCCTTTGGAGTGACTCTGTATGAGATGCTCACTGGCCGTCGTCCTTTTCAGGCCGAGACTGCCTACAGTGTGCTGAATGCGCAACTGAATGAAGCACCGGCGCCGCCTGCTCAGGTCAACCCGGCACTCTCGGCAGAGCTTAATAACATTGTGCTGCGGGCGATGGTGAAGGCTCCCGATGGGCGCTTCCAGACGGCGGAAGAATTTCGAGCGGCCCTGCGCAATTTGCAATCGCAAGTGGCACAGGCTACCTCGTCGCGGGTGGTTCCGGCGGCGGTAGCTGTGGCCAAGCCGCCTAGTGCCTCGGCCAAGAGCCAGCGCAGCTTGTGGCTAGGCCTGGGAGCCGCAACGGCAATCATCGCCATGATCGCGGCCGCCACACTCCTGCCGCGCATGCTGGCTGCGCACGCGGGCCAAAAAAATGCGCCTCCTGTAACGGATACTGCGGCTCCTGCACCATCTTCTGGAAGCGGCAATGGCGCTGCAACCCAGCCTTCGTCGGGAAGCCCAACCGCCTCCCCAATAAATCCGCTAACCAGCGCAACACCGGAGGTAACGCCGAGCCAGTCGAATCAACCAGGTCAACCGGCTCCATCGTCCGGACATACTAGTGCCGGACACCCGCAGTCTATGGCGAACATCACCAAAGTGACCCCTGCTTCCGAGTCGGCTAACACTCCACCCCCGGGTCCATCAAAGCAGGAGATCGCTCAGACGCGGGAAAGGATGATCCAACTCGACGCGAAAGCCGATGCCGCCAAGGCAGGCATACAGCAGATACGCAACCAGCAGCAGGCACAAGGCCTGGATATGCGAGGCGACATCCTTGCCGCCATGAATCGGATGACTTCTTACCTGAACGAAGCAGATCGCGCGTTCAGTCAGAACGATTTGCAAGCGGCGAACGATAGCATGGACCGCGCAGATAAAGAACTTTCAACATTGGAAACATTCTTGGGCCGATAGGAGATATCTACAATGCGTAAACTCTGTCCATCTCTTCTTTCCCTCGTCTTGATGGCGTCGCCGCTAGTCGCTCAGACAGCCGCGCCCACCCGGCATCGGGTGGCCGTACTCGACTTTGGCTACGCCACTGTCATGACAGCGTCCCAAGCTGTCTTCGGCACAAACGTTGATATCGGCAAGGGCATCTCGGATATGTTGATCGACAAAATGCTCGCGGATGGCACCTATCGCGTGATCGAACGCAATGCCATCGATAAGGTCCTTCATGAACAGGACTTCTCGAACAGCAACCGGGCTGACCCGTCAACGGCGGCCAAGATCGGACATGTTCTCGGCGTGGATGCTGTCATTACCGGCGATATCACGCAGTTTGGACGCGACGATCAGAATAAGAACTACGGCGGAGCCGTGGTGGGGGCCTGGACGCATGGCGCGGTTGGCGGCTTTGGCAGCCACAAGGCGAAGGCCGTGGTGGCCATTACCGTCCGCATGGTCGATGCGAGTACGGGCGAAATCCTGGCCTCGGTCACCGGCAAAGGAGAATCGGAAAGAAGCGGAACGGACCTGCTCGGCGGGGGCTGGGGCGGCGGCTCCGGAGCAGCCGGCGGCGCCAGCATGTCCAGCAGCAACTTCGCCCAGACCATTATCGGCGAAGCTACAACAGCCGCGGTTGCACAGGTTGCGACAGGGCTTGACAGCAACAGTGCGAAAATCCCGGATGCTCCTCCGCCACCAAAGGTGGCCGTTTCTGGACTCGTGGCCGATGCATCGACGTCTGACGTCATCATCAACGTAGGCAGTCAGGCGGGAGTGAAGGTCGGCGATAAACTCGCGGTTTCGCGCGTTGTTCGAGTGGTGAAGGACCCCACCACGGGAAAACCGCTGCGCTCCATTGAAAATGCACTTGGACAACTGACGATCACCAGCGTGGATGCGACGTCCGCAGTGGGAACTTTCAGCGGTACCGGCCCATTGAAGACGGGAGATACGGTAAAGACGCCGTGACCGATCCCGGTCGCTAGAGCATCTGGCCAGCCGGCGTACCAACCGGCTGGCCATCGTCTGTGGACGGCATTGCAGCCACTCTCTCTAAGAATTTCCGAAGAACTTCCTCCCCGGTTCCGGAGAAGTGGTCACCTGGCTTTGCTCCACTTTTGCCCCAGGCAAGCAGGAAAACCAGCGGAATCCAACCGCGACGATCCTGTTCCAGTTGCTGTCCGAAGCTGTAAAGAACTCGGGAAAGCTTGAGCGGAAGCATGACACCAGCTACCTGGTTCACTGATGGGTCCTGGCAAAGAGCGGGCGGCGAAGTTACAAGATATTCTCGGCAACTCAGCGGACGGATAGCGTGGATGCTGCAACTCTCGTTTTCGAGAAATGGGCACGGAACGCCGGCGTGGAAGTAGTCAATCGCCAGCTCCGCGACTGCCTGCTCCTCCACCATCCATCGATCATCGAGAATTTTCTCGATAACACCGGCGTCGCGCAGTGCCAGCAAAGCACGATGAAAGCGTCCTTCGAGTTCCGCACGCCGCTCCTCGGATAATGTGCTCATCCACTCGGTCAGCGTTTCCGCTTCAAAGAGACTCACAGGCACGAGTTGACGGCAGCAGGCTCCGCACCCTGCCCTGCAGGAAATGGGTGACCCTGCCTGCGCGGCTTCTTCGCTCACCTTCCCGATGATTGCGTTCTCCAGATTTTGAATGATGGGTAAGAGCTGTGTGAGCGTGGTCTGCCCCATCGGCAGGTTCGCACTGGCGTTAAGGAAGCCACCACCCACAGGCAGCGCAAATGATGCCCTCATCGTCGGCGAAGGAGAGTTTTCTGAACTGTTCGACATGATCCGACACAACCTCGCTCAGAAGTCGAAACGAATTGTTCATTGTATCTGGCACGTTAATGGGCAGGGTGGGGGAAAATTTTCAACTCCGGGATCAGTAATGCGCCAACAACTGTCTCCCATTCCGCTGGCTCCCAAGCTAAAATCGTGGTACCGTGCGATCAGTGTCAGCGATAGCTAACTGATACATATACATAGTTATGACTCTAGGTGCTTTCGAGGATTGTTTTTGCCTACGACAGTAGCTATTTTTGACTCAACTGGCCTCGGGCGAATACGGTGGATGCAACCTCAGTAAAAAAGATAGGGAAGTACGAGATAACGGGCATCCTGGGCCGCGGTGGCATGGGCGTCGTTTACCGCGCGGAGGACAAGCGCATCGGCCGGCTGGTGGCCATCAAAACGCTTACTGAGGGCTATTCCGGACAGCCCGAAATGCTGGAACGCTTCTACCGGGAGGCGCAGGCTGGAATCCTCCAGCATCCCAATATTGTCATTGTTTACGACCTGGGCGATGAGGACGGCGTGCCGTTCATCGTCATGGAGTATGTCACAGGCGAGCCGCTGGACAAAACCATTACGTCCGGCAGACAACTCCCGATGATCGACCGGCTGAGCATTATTGAGCAGGTCTGCGCGGCTTTGGGATATGCGCATCAGCGCGGCGTCGTTCATCGCGATATCAAGCCCGCGAACGTCATCGTGCAACCCGATGGTCACGCGAAGATCGTCGACTTCGGCATTGCGCGCGTACAGAGTTCAAATGCCGAGACCGGGTTGACGCGCACCGGTAACGTGATCGGCACGATTCACTATATTGCTCCAGAGCGCCTTAGGGGGCAACCCTTTGACGGACGCTCGGATATCTTCTCGACCGGCGTCATGCTCTACCTGCT
>JBAVYX010000462.1:0-13279 GCA_049588475.1 Silvibacterium sp.
GGCAGGTGACGGTAGATTGGTATATGGGGTTTTTCAGATGAGACCTCAATGATCCGCCGTTGTGACGAACGCGATTTTGAGCCGATCTGGAGCATCATCAACGACGATGCGCAGGCTTATCGAGGGATTATTCCAGCAGATCGCTGGTCTGATCCGTACATGTGCCGTGAAAAATTACGGCACGAAATGAGGACGGTGTCGTGTTCTGGGGCTACGAAGAGAGCGGCGCGCTGGCAGGCGCGATGGGCCTTCAAGGGGTGGAGGACGTAACACTGGTCCGTCACGCGTATGTTCGCACCGGCAGCCAGAAACAAGGGATTGGAGCGCAGCTGCTGGCCCATTTGCGCGCTCTGGCGAGTGGGCCGGTTTTGATCGGGACGTGGGCTAATGCAATATGGGCGATCTGTTTCTATCAAAAACACGGCTTTCAACTCGTGGATTTGGAGGAGAAGAATCGGCTGCTCAAAAAATATTGGACGATACCCGAACGTCAGATTGAAACCTCGGTAGTTTTTGCAGACCCTGTGTGGC
Source organism: Silvibacterium sp. (assembly GCA_049588475.1). Taxonomy (GTDB): domain Bacteria; phylum Acidobacteriota; class Terriglobia; order Terriglobales; family Acidobacteriaceae; genus Silvibacterium. The sequence goes on from JBAVYX010000462.1 coordinate 532, forward strand.
GGGAAAACCGGCGGTGACTCAAGAAGTTCTGGCTAGGCTGCCGTCGTCTGTTTTCGAATCCGCTTGACCTGGGCCAAGTGATGCTTGCCATGGACGAAGTGGAAGCGACGCCATTGTTCAGCCGTGAGGGGTCCGAAGATGAAGTGCGATGCAAAGGGTTGTTTTCCGAATAGCTGGCTGCTTTTCTCGATTTTTGCGTCCACGGCTTCGAGTTCCGTTTTCATCCATGTGCTGAGCTCATTGCCAGTCATTGCTGGCATGTCCGTTTTGCTAGGCCGTACAAGCTCGGGAGCTTCTACGCCGCGAGGAAATCCGCCACAGCGAATGACCAGAAACTGCAGGGCGCGGTGTTTCATATTTCGGGAGTTCTGCGTGGGAGAATTTCGAGTGAGATAGCGATCGAAGAGCGCGCCGGTGCTGCGATAGGTGAGCACCAGGTGCTCGACGACCTCCTGCGTGCTCCATGCGGTGCCCTGTCCCTTGAGCGAGTGGGCAGGGCAACGCTGGCAGAACGCGCGGTCTTTGCCGTCGAGATTTTTCCGGTAGAGCTGGTGGAGCTTTTCGAATGTCGGGTGCATGGCTTCCCCTTGAAAACGCCGACGCGACCACTATAGCGCGAGCGCCTTGTATGATGCTGTGCGATACAGATAGAGAAATCGAGGGGAGGGATGCCGAGTGATCTTGTGGAGTTTCGCGCCGACCGGATTGGAGACGGCCTGGCGGAATAGCGGCGAATTCTGGACGCAGACCGGGATGGCGGTGGCGCGTCATCCGCTGTTGGTGCTGGTCTGCTCGGTTGTGCCGGCGGCAGAGCGAGCCTATACGCTGCTGCAGACCAATCCGATCCCACGCTGGAAGCTGACGCTCTTGGAAGCCCTGGTGACGTTGTGGCGGATCCTGCTATGCGTGGTGGCGGTGTGGGTGACGCTCAGTCCGGAGAGATGGGCTGCGTTTCGGCTTCATTTTTTCGACTATGTCGCTCTGCAGCGGTCGCTGCAACGGCTGGGTGCTTACCTGGGGAATCATTTGCACGTGGTGCTATGGGAGCTGGTCTTCTTCGCAGCTGCGTTCCTGCTGCTGAATTTCGCGCTGGTAGGAACAGCGAAGGGACTTGCGCGACTGGGCGGGGCTATGCGTAAAGCCGTCCGGCAGAAAGCCTTCGCATCGGCATTGCGGAATTTGGTGCTGGCTCCGCTGGCGCTGATCTATCTGGTGGAATTGCTTCAGCAAAAATTCCACTGAGGCCCGCGCGTCGCTCTCAAGGCGGAAACAGGTTATTTTTTGGGTGCGGCGCCCAACTGGGCGAGCGCCTTGCGCGCCGCCTTGGCCTTTGGGCCGTCGGGGTAGGCGTCGAGGTACATGCGGTAGTTGTCCGCGGCCTCGTCCTTCAGCTTCAGGCCGCGCGCAGCCTCGGCCAATCCAAAGACGGCATCGGCGTTTTCGGGATTCACTTCGGTGGCTTCTTTATAGCGCGTGTAGGCCCCCTTGTAGTCGCCAGCGTTGAGATAGAATGTGCCGACCTTTACGTCCTGCGCGGCCAGCGTGGGGTTGAGGATGTAGCCGCCGGCGCCGTTCGAGATGCGGCTCTCCTTGTCGCCCATCACATCGATGTCCTGAAACTTGGTGCGGCTGGAGGAGTAGTCGGGTTCATCCGGCTTTGGTTCTCCAGGCTTCGATTCTCCGGGGGATCTGGGCGGCTTGTCTGCCTTGCCAGTGGGCGCGTCTGGAGCCGAGCTGTCGTCAGCCTGGGCGGCTTTCTTCGAGATCTCTTCGGGAAACGGGTTATCGTCGGCGGTAGTGGGTTTCTTCGCTGCCGGAGCCTGCTGCGTGGCAGGCGGTGGGTTCCTATCCTTATCCTGATTTTGCTGCTGCGACTGCTGTTGCGCGAGGCAGGGCTGCGCTGCGAGCAAGAGAGGAAGGATATAGTGCGAAATGCGCATGGGGGCCAACTTCTCTTAGTTTAGACCCGTTTCACGCGAAAATAGCTGTGCGGGAGTTGTTATACTCGGCGAGAAAGTTCCCTGTTCCATCCATGACATTGATCATTCGCTCCTCTCAAATCCATGCTGCCGGCTGCTATACGACGGAGCCGATCAGGAAGCGTACGCGCATTGTCGAGTACACCGGACCGCGCATCCCGAAAGAGGCGGCGGACAAGAAGTATCAGGACTCTCCAACGACGTATCTTTTCGGCCTAGGCGATGGCTCAAAGGTGATCGATGGCCATGGCGTTGCAATGTTCATCAATCATTCGTGCGACCCGAATTGCGAAACCGGCGAAGTAAAAGGCAGGGTATGGGTGAAGGCGCTGCGCGATATCGCGGCCGGCGAGGAGCTGACCTACGACTACAACCTGTATGACGGCGATGAGGACGAGGCGCTCTGCAATTGCGGCGCGGCGAGCTGCCGCAAGTCCATGTATTCGCCGGAAGAACTGAAGCGCAGAGCGCGCAAGGCGAAGCGGGTAGCCGAGGAGGATGCGCTCGCTAAGAAGAAGGCTGTGGGTAAGAAAAAGGCTCGCTAATTCCCTTTCGTCATGCGGACGACGGTAAGCGATTCACCATTGACGAGCGGCAGGCCAAAGCGCTCCATCTCCACATAGCCGTGGCGGCCGTAGAGAGGCAGGCCGGTAAGAGTAGCTCCCATTTCGAAGCGGGTGAAGCCTTCGGCCCGCGCAGCGTTCTCGCATAGTTCAAGAATTTTGCTTCCAATGCCGCGACGTGCCCAATCGGGATGCACATAGAAGGCACGGATTTTGGCGGCGTCCTTCGTGGGATCGAGCAGACTGCTGTCGCGCCCGGCGCGGTTGTTTTCCCCGCCCAGGCTGGTGTCGCCTCCGCACAGGGTTTTGCGTTTGCTCCAACCTCCACAAGCAACCAGGCCTCCACTGCCTATCAGCGGGCCTTCGGGATCTTTGCTGGAGGCTTCCACGACAAAATAGGTTTCGTCGGCGATGAGCTGGGTATCGAGGCTGAGATACGTTTGGAGCGCCTGATCGATCTGCATTGACGTGTAATCGCGCGTCAGCAACTCGCGCACGGAGCGGTCGATGAGCGCGTGTAGGCGGGGCATATCGGCTGGCATAGCGAGGCGGTACTGGAGGGTGTCAGTCGAGACGGGCATGAGATCAGTATGCGGGATTATTCGAGCCGGCTGGTCGACGGATAGGCACGCCGGCAAGAAAGTGTAAAAGCGACTGGATTGTGGAGCTTTCCACATAGCTACCATGACGACAGGCGAAGTGCGCGTGCGATGATTCTCCGCTCCCGATACAATCAGACTTTCATCGCATGGCTTACCAGGTATTAGCTCGAAAATATCGCCCGCAGCGTTTTTCCGATGTGGCCGGGCAGGATCACGTGACGCGTACGCTGCTCAATGCGCTTTCGCAGGGGCGCGTGGCGCATGGATACATCTTTTCCGGGCATCGCGGGATCGGCAAGACGACGATTGCCCGCATTCTGGCCATGGCGCTGAATTGCCGGACGGAAATCGGCTCTGAATCCCGGCCGACGCCGGAGCCGTGCAGGATTTGCGTCTCGTGCACGGAGATTCGCGCAGGGAATGCGGTGGACGTTATCGAGATTGACGCGGCGACGAATCGCGGAATTGACGAGATGCGCGAGTTGCGGGACGCTGCGCGGTACAGGCCTGCACGCGATAACTACAAGATCTACATCCTGGATGAGGCGCACCAGATAACCGATGCCGCCTTCAACGCGATGCTCAAGACATTGGAAGAGCCTCCCGAGCACGTCGTCTTCATGATGGCGACGACGCAGCCCGAGGATATTCCGCAGACGATTCGGTCGCGATGCCAGCATTTCAGTTTTCACGCGGTGAAGTTCGACGACATTCTGGCACAACTGCGCGAGATTGCGGGCAAGGAAAACATTGCGGCGGACGATGCTGCGCTGGCGCTGCTGGCCGAGGCGGGCGATGGCTCGATGCGGGATGCGCTGTCGATCATGGATCAGGCCATTGCGTCGGCTCCTGCTGAGAGCGGGAGGCCGCATCTCGACGCGGAACAGATTCGCGAGCTGATGGGCACGGTTCCCAACGCAGTCTTTGAGCGGCTGATGGAGTCGATCGGCGAGGGTCAGACGGCAGCGGTGATCGACGAGCTGAGTCGGCTGCTGAATGCGGGCAACAGCCCGTCGCAGATGGCACGGCAGTTTGTGCGGTATCTTCGAAACGTGCTTATGGCGCGGATTGCAGGCGAGAATTCGGAGCTGCTGCAGATTTCTCCAGACGAGCGGGCGCGGGCTGCGCGGTCGGCGGTGCTGTTTTCCGAGGAAGACCTGACGCGGTTTCTGCAGGTGATGCTGCGCACCTTTGACGAGTTGAATTATCGCCAAGAGCAGCGTTTTCATCTTGAGTTAGGGCTGATCAAGCTGGTGCATCTGGAGCGGCTGCTGCCTGTTGAAGATCTGTTGAGTAAGCTGCCTGCTCCGCAGACAGGGAAGGCTGGGCTCAGCGGTGGTTCGCTGCCGTCGGGCAGCACGGCGAAACCTGGCACGGAGCAGAATCGTGCACCGGCCAGTGCATCCGCTTTGCGTTCTACCGAGCCTGCGCAGCCGGCGCTCTCTCCCTTTGAGGCGGACAGGAATCGCAAGACGATAAGCGAGGCGCCAGCTCCCCGTGCGCTTATGCCGCAGGAGACGGCTGCGCGCGCAGTAGCGGCGACGGCAATGAAGGCTCCGGTTGCCGGAGTTGTTGAGCCGGCGGAAGAGACGACGGCAGGAGCGCTGGCGCTGGCGACGGAAGCCACCCCGGCGCCCATGGAGGCTGCGACGCCAGACCTGGAACGCATTCGCCAGACGATATGCGCAGCGCTGGAGCGTGAGGGGCATAACACGGCGGCGGTTCTGCTGGACGCGGGAGCGTGGCGCGAAAACGGCGCGACCATCGAGGTGGTAGTTGGCATCAAGAAGACTATGCTTTCGCTCACCATGAATGCGGAGGCGGAAAAGATTTGCCGCGATGCCTTGCGCGGGATCGGAGTCACGCGCAAAGTGACTTTTGTGCCGGGCGAAGGCGGGAATGGAGGCAATGGTCCGTCGGGTGGCCCCCAGCTTGCAGCTAGGCCTGCGGCGCAGGGTAGTATCCAGGCGGCTGCGCTTGAGAACCCGCTGGTGCGGCAGGCACAGGAGCTGTTTCAGGCGGAAGTTCGCAGCGTACTGGATCTTCGCGAAAAGAAGTAAGGACCCATTTGTAATAGAAAACGGAGTCGATGATGAACCCTTTAAAGATTCAGGAAATGCTGGGCCAGGCGAAACAAATGCAAGAACAGATGCAGCAGAAGCTGAGCCAGTCGGTCGTTGAGGCATCGTCGGGAGGCGGCGCTGTAACGGTGAAGATGAACGGGAAGAAAGAGGTTCTGAAGGTCACGATTGACCCGGCGGCGGTTGCCAGCCTGAGCGGTTCGACCACGGATCTGGAGATGCTGGAAGACCTGATTACGGCGGCCTTTAACGAAGCGGGGCGACGCGCCGAGGAACTTTTGAAATCGAGCATGCAGGGAATGTTGGGCGGGCTGAATTTGCCGGAGGGTTTATTTTAGTCGAAGCCGGCTGAGGACTCTCCTGCTGCTTTTCTTGGCCGAAACGGGGAGTAATGATCACACGACGGGGATTCTTGGGAGATTCGGCGATGGCTGCGGCGGGCACGCTGGCGCTGCATCGAGGGTCATTCGCGTCGTTGCCGGGCCAGGAACCTCCCGCGTCCGCTGCACCGCCGCCCAACATTATCCAGTCGATGCGCGCCGCCGGAGCGACGACCCCTATCCAGACGACGAAGCTCACGGACACTGTGTTCCTGCTCCAGGGCGTAGGTGGCAACATGGTGGCGCAGACTGGCCCGGATGGGAAGCTCCTGATCGACTCTAGCGTGGCCACGGCGGCGAATGCTGTCAAGCACGCGCTTGAAAAGCTCAATGCCCGCCCACTGAAGCTGCTGATCAATACACACTGGCACTTCGACCACACGGATGGGAACGCGGCGCTACACGATGCCGGGGCCTTTATCATCGCGCAAGAGAACACAAGGCTGCGTCTGTCGACTCCTCAGAGGATGAAGATGTTCAATCTCGACTTCCCTGCTTCGCCCACTGGCGCATTGCCGCAACTGACCTTCACCGACCAGGAGAAGCTGTACTTTAACAACGATGAAGTGGATATGGTCCACACGCCCGATGCGCACACGGATTCGGATATCTTTCTTCACTTTGTGAACGGCAACGTGATACACACGGGCGATCTGTGGTCCAACGGCTTCTATCCCCTGATTGACGACAGTACGGGGGGCACAGTCAATGGAATGATCCGGGGCGTAGATGGGGTTCTGGCCATAGCGGACGACAGGACGAAGATTGTTCCGGGACACGGCCCCCTGGGCGACAAGAGAGCCCTGCAGAAATACCGGGAGATGCTGGCCACTGTGGCCAACCGGATCGAGAAGCTGAAGATTGCCGGCCAGACGCTCGAACAGGTGATCGCCGCGAAGCCGACGGCGGACCTGGACGGCTCGTGGGGCTCCGGGAGGATGACGCCGGACCTGTTCGTCACGGTGGTCTACAACACGCTGTAGATCGAGAGGAGATCTTTGTCACGATTTGCGGAACCCATGGCGCGGCTCATCGAGGAGCTGCGCAAGCTGCCGGGCATCGGCACAAAGAACGCGCAGCGGCTGGCCTTCCATATCCTGCGCTCGAGCGGCGAAGACGCCGAGGCGCTGGCCGATGCGGTGCGCGAGGTGAAGGCGCGGCTGAGGCTCTGCTCCATCTGCAATAACATCACTGATGTGGATCCCTGCTTGTACTGCGCGAGCCCGACGCGTAACCAGCGGCTGGTGTGCGTGGTGGAAGAGCCCACGAACATCGCCACGATCGAAAAAACGCGCGGCTATGACGGGGTGTATCACGTGCTGCACGGCACGCTTTCGCCGTTGCATGGGGTGGGGCCGGAGCATCTTCGCACGAGCAGCCTGCTTGAGCGCGTTGGACGGGGTGATGTGGATGAGGTGATTCTGGCCACCTCGCCGACGGTGGAGGGCGAGGCCACGGCGCACTATCTGGCGGATCTCTTGAGGTCGGGGGACGCGATAATCAGCCGGATTGCCACGGGGGTTCCGGCGGGAAGCGACATTGAATATGCCGATGAGGTGACGATGACGCGGGCGTTGGAGGGCAGGAACAGGGTATAGGGTGTAGCGCTGGGGTTAACGGTGACTTGGTCTTCTACACCCTACACCCTGTTCCCTACACTCTGCTTTCCTCAGCTCCGCAGCCTTGCCAGCAGATCCTGGGGGTGGACGGGTTTGGCGAGGATTTCGAACTCATGCCCCTGGCCCCGCGCGCGGTCGAGCAGGTCGGCGGTGGCGGCCTGGCCGGAGAAGAGCAGAATCTTGCACGTCGGCAAGATTTCGCGAATCTTGATCGCGGCGTCGATGCCGTTGAGGTCGGTCATGATCACGTCGCTGATGAGCATGTCGGGCTTGAGGGTTTTTGCCATTTCTACGGCCTTTTCGCCGGTATATACGGCGGTAGCTTCAAAACCGCTCTGGTTCAGAATGATTGCGAGGGTATCGGCAATCACGCGCTCGTCGTCGGCGACCAGCACTTTAGGTTTCACCTGGTTCTCGGACATTCGTTCGTTCGCATCACTTTCTTCCGGAGATATGTAGCGGCAGTCCCTTAGCGAGGCCTTCCCTCTCGAGTACTGCGTAAGGGTGGACAGAATATTCGGATTCCATCAAGAATCTATACCTAGGATGATACGCTCTTCGTGTGAGGATGCTTCATCCTCTTGCAATCCTCGCGGCTTAGAATATGTCGCTTGCAGGCTCGGAGACCTTGAAGGCTCAAACTCCGAGACCAATTGATCTCTGTTCAAACACATCAGCTGATTTTTCAGGCGGAACATCCATGGCCGAACCCATCATTCGCGCGCAGCAGGTGGAGAAGTTCTATGCGCAGCCGAGCGAAAACCGCATCCAGGTGATCGCTCCTACCGATCTGTCGATCGTTCCGGGGGAGATCGTCGCGCTTCTCGGTCCCTCAGGATCGGGCAAATCGACGCTGCTGCGCATGCTGGCGGGGCTTTCCAAGCCTTCGGGAGGCGAGGTCTACTGGCACGGCAAGCCGATTTCCACGGTTCGCATCCATGTCTCGATTGTTTTTCAAAGCTTCGCGCTCTTCCCCTGGCTCACGGTGCTCGAGAACGTCGAAGCGCCTATCCGGGCGGCCGGGATGGCTCCGGCCGAGCGCAAGGAGCGCAGCCTGAAGATCCTGGATACGGTCGGTCTGGACGGCTTCCAGGCGGCATATCCGAGGGAACTGTCGGGCGGGATGCGGCAGCGGGTGGGTTTTGCTCGGGCGCTGGTGGTGGAGCCGGAAGTGCTGTTCATGGATGAGCCCTTCTCGGCGCTCGACGTGCTCACAGCGGAAAACCTGCGCAGCGAACTGCTGGAGCTCTGGCAGAAAAAGACCATCCCGACGCAAGCCATTTTTCTAGTGACACACAACATCGAAGAAGCGGTGCTGCTGGCCGACCGCATCATCGTGCTGGGACGGAATCCGGGGCATGTTCGCACGGACTTCAAGGTGACGACGCTGACGCATCCCCGCGATCGCAAGAGCCCGCCCTTCACGCACCTGGTGGACTACATATACAAGGTGCTGACCAAGCCCGACGTGGTTCCAGCGGAGGTACCCGACCTGGAGACGGGCCGCAAGGTGCGCGACCAGCGGCATATGCACTACGAGATGTTACCGCACGCGCGTCCGGGAGGGATCGCCGGCTTGCTGGAAATCGTGATCGATCTTAGCGACCAGTCGACGGGCCGCGCTGACATTTATAAGCTGGCCGACGAGCTGGCGTTTGAGATCGACGACCTGCTGCCGATCATGGAAGCAGCGCAGATTCTCGGATATCTGCGCGTGGGTGAAGGCGATGTGGTCATCACGCCCGAAGGACGCGAATTCGCAGAATCGGAGATTCTGAAGCAGAAGGAGCTCTTCCGCAAGGCTGCACTTGATCATGTGCTGCTGTTGCGCCAGATTACACGCGCGCTCCAGAACAAGAGCGACCATACCGTTCCGGAGGAGTTCTTTCTGGATATGCTCGACGAGCAGTTCAGCGAAGAGGAGACGCAGCGGCAACTGGATACAGCGATTAACTGGGGCCGCTACGCCGAACTGTTCGACTTCGACGCGGCGCGACGCCGCTTCATATTGCCGGAGACAGAAGAGACTGCGGAAACCGTCGAGGGAGCGCAAGCCGAGTGAGACCCCGGTATACATTTTCGCGCGAACTGGTGGCCGAGAGGACCTGGCCAGTTGTTCTCGATGTGACCGTTGCCGCGGGCCTGCTCGCGGGCTTTTACGCAATTTTGTGGGTGGCGAAGTTCTGGTTCAGCGGCGCCGTGCCCGAAGTAGAGATTTACCGCTCGCCTTCGCATCTGCCGGCCTATGCTTTCTACTCGACGGTGCGCATTTTTGTGGCGTACCTTCTCAGCCTCATTTTCGCCATCGTTTATGGATATATCGCCGCGTATAACAGGCGCGTGGAAGGCCTGATGATCGCGACGCTGGACATTCTGCAGTCCATTCCTGTGCTCAGTTTTTTGCCCGCCGTGATGCTGGCCATGATGTCGCTGTTTCCATCGCGCCAACTGGGGATCGAGCTGGGCGCGATTTTACTGATTTTCACCGGTGAAGTCTGGAATATTGCTTTCAGCTTCTACTCGTCGCTCAAGAGCATTCCGCGCGAGCTGCAGGAAGCCTGCACCATCAACCGCTTTTCGGCAATGCAGCGCCTGTTTCAACTGGAACTGCCTTATGCGACGATCGGCCTGGTATGGAACTCGATGGTCTCGGTGGCGAGCGGCTGGTTTTTCCTGATGGTTTGCGAGATGTTTCCTGTGGGCACCCGCAATTTTCGCCTGCCGGGGCTGGGTTCATATCTGCAAACGGCCGCTTCGAACGGCGACTACCAGGCCATGATCTACGGACTGATTACCATGTTGCTGATTGTGGTGTTGACCGACCAGCTGTTGTGGCGACCGATCATCGCGTGGTCGGATAAATTCAAATTCGAGAACGTGGAAAGCGCGGACCGCGTTACTTCACCGATCCTGCACATGCTGCGCAACTCGAATGTGCTCGGCATTATCCAGCGGCACACCCTAACTCCATTGGGTGAGCTCACTTACCAAGGCATTGCTCGGAGGAACGAGCGAAAGATCTCACTGGGCGACCCGCGAGAGGGCACCAGCCGCCGCAATCAGGCGATCTTCGTTATCGTGGGACTGGCGGCCGTGGTGGCCATCGGCCTGGCGGCGTTTCACGCACTTGTGCTGCTGCGGCAGATTCATGGCCATGAATTCGTGTCTCTGCTGGAAGGCGCGGCGACGACGTTTCTGCGGGTGAACCTGTCACTGCTGCTCGCTTCGGCGTGGACGATTCCGGTGGGTGTGATGATCGGCTTCAATCCACGCTTGGCGAATATCACGCAGCCGCTGGCGCAGATCGCGGCGTCGTTTCCGGCTACAGCGCTGTTTCCGGTGATTCTGGTGGCGTTGATGAGGCTGGGGCTCGGGCTGGGTGTCGGCTCAATTGTGCTGATGATGCTGGGGACTCAGTGGTACATCCTGTTCAACGTAATCGCAGGAGCCATGGCGATTCCGTCGGATCTCATAGAGGTTTCGGACCTGTTTCACTTCAGGAGCCTCCAGCGCTGGACGACGGTGATTCTGCCGGGAATTTTTCCCTTCCTTATCACCGGTCTGGTAACGGCTTCAGGCGGGGCGTGGAACGCCTCGATCGTCGCCGAGTATTTTCAGCTGAAGAACAAAACACTGATGACACAGGGACTAGGGGCACAGATCAGCGAGGCCAGCAACCAGGGAAACTTCCCCACCCTGTTGATGGCGACGATCATCATGGCGCTCATGGTCGTCACCATCAATCGCCTGGTGTGGAGACGCCTCTACAAGCTGGCGGAGACGAAATACCGACTGGATGGCTGAGAGATTTGGCCAGGTTGTTCCCATCTCTCAAAAAACGAGACATTGGGCACGGGTTAGTTCGTCGGGGGCGGCTTCTGATCTGATTGGGGAGCCTGCTTTGGCTCAGGATCGGCGCCGCCCTGCACCTTATCTTCGTCGTGCTTTTCGTAGATCGAGTACTGACGATCCGGGTGCTTCATTTTCACGGTGATTTCCTTGCTGTCGGTGGTGATCTCGTAATCGTCGCCAAAGGTCTGAAACCCGTTGGCGATTACCTGAAGCCGTACTGTATCGCCGATAGGAATAACCTCAATGGTGGCCTTGCCTTCCTCGTTGGTCTTAAGCTCGAGGTTGCCCTCATCCTTGCCGCCCTTCATGGGGTGAAACACAACGGCGGCGTTCTCAATGGGCTTACCGTTGGTCGCCTTGATGACGGTCACGGTGATTTTGGCGGTCGCCGGCGGAGGCGTGTATTTGCGTCCGCGGTGCTGCTGATCCTGGGCAAACAGCAATCCTGGCAGGCTTACGGCTAAGAGGCAAACGGTAATAAAACCCCGGGGAAACTTCCTGGAAGGCACAGCGCACATCATGCTGAAATTGTATGCATTTCGCGGCTTTGCTGGAAGGGGGTGCGGTATACCATACAAACTTCGATGGCATATCCTGCGTCTAAGGTTTTTACGGCGGCATCTTAGTACATGATGGACATGAGCAACAGCAACGGATCGCGACAGATGAAGAATGGGAACTCTCTTGCGATCTTCAAGCCTTCTTGTTCAGCGGCGGCTCTTTTATTTCTGCCCCTTCTGTGCCTGTGCGGTGTGGCACCAGCACAAACGCCGGAGGCGGTGGCGGCCGATCCAATCGCGCTGGTGCGGCGTGCAGCGCATAACGAGCTCGTCGCCAACGACGGCCATCCGTACCGTTACACGCTCCACAAGATCGACGACGGCAAGATTACGACCAAGGAGATTGTCGAAACCAAGGATGGCGATGTGGCGCGCCTGATCGCAACCGGCGACAAACCGCTCTCGCCGGAGGCCCAGCAGGCGGAGCTTGATCGGCTGAACAACCTGCTGGCGCATCCGGAGATACAGGCGCACCGGCACAAGAAGGAACAGGAAGACAGTACCCGGGCAAATGAAATGATCCGGCTGCTGCCGGACGCCTTCATTTATCACTTCGAAGGCATGGCGGACACGCCGAGCGGTCCCAGCTATCGGCTGAGCTTCAAACCCAATCCCGCCTTTACTCCACCGGATCGCGAAGCAGAGGTGTATCACGGCATGATGGGCGAGTTGTGGATCGATCAGCGGCAGGAGCGCATGACGAGACTGGATGCGCATTTGATCGACGACGTGAATTTCGGATGGGGCATTCTAGGGAAGCTCTACAAGGGAGGCACGATCCTCGTGGAACAGAAAGATGTGGGCAACGAACACTGGGAAACGACCCACATGGGACTGAAACTGAACGGCAAGGTGCTCATGCTTAAGGCTCTTAACATCGAGACGATGGAAGACGCCAATGATTTCCGGCCCGTCCACCCGCAGATGGGTTATCAGGATGCGGTTCACCTGCTCTTGAACAACAGCGATCAAGGCGGGCAGGCGCAAGCAGCGGTTCGGAACTAGAACTTTCATCGTTACCGGACAATCCGATTTCGACATAGCGAACGACAAGAGCGCGGAGCTGAAACTCAGAACCGCTTCGGCATCGGCGGACGCCATGGAGGACACGT
>JBAVYX010000463.1:0-2156 GCA_049588475.1 Silvibacterium sp.
CGCCGGCACTTACGCCGGCCTCGTGGAGAAGATTCCATACCTGAAAGATTTGGGAGTCACCGCAGTCGAGTTGATGCCCATATTTCAGCGCGACCCACAGGAGACCGATTACTGGGGCTACATGCCACTCAACTTCTTCGCGCCGCACGCGCAGTATGCCAGCAGCTGCGAAAATGACGGGCAGAATCTGGAATTCCGAAACATGGTTAAGGAGCTGCATCGAGCCGGCATCGCTGTAGTGCTCGATGTCGTGTACAACCACACCTGCGAAGGAGATCACACCGGACCGATTTACAGCTTCAAAGGCCTGGACGGTCCTAGCTATTACATGCGATCCTCGGACCTCGCCAGTCCGTTTGCGAATTACTCCGGCACCGGAAACACGCTGAACTTCGGTCATCCGCAAGTACGAAAGATGTTGATGGACAGCCTTCGCTACTGGCGCCGAGAGATGCACATCGATGGGTTCCGATTCGATCTGGCATCAGTGTTCAGCCGCAATGCCGACGGCTCGCTGAACTGGAAAGAAGCGCCTATCTTCAACGAACTCGCTGCCGATCCTGAGCTGGGACGGTTACGCCTGATTGCCGAGCCGTGGGACACGGGCGCCTACCAGCTAGGACGCGGATTCCCCGGGGTCACATGGCATCAGTGGAACGGGCGATTTCGCGACGACATTCGCCGCTTCGTGAAGGGCGATCCGGGCATGGTTCCCGACCTGATGCATCGCATCTACGGCAGCGACGACCTGTTTCCTGACAGCCTCGCGGAAGCCTACCACCCTTACCAGAGCATCAACTACATTACATCTCACGACGGTTTCACGCTCTACGATCTCGTTTCCTACGACCACAAGCACAACTGGAAAAACGGCCATAACAACCAGGATGGGATGGACGACAACTATAGCTGGAACTGCGGCTACGAGGGAGACCAGGGCGCGGCGGGGAGTGTGTTTGCGCTACGGAGAAAACAGGTCAAGAATTTTTGCTGCCTGCTTTTTCTGTCAAACGGAGTGCCGATGTTTCGTGCCGGCGACGAGTTTCTCAACTCGCAATACGGGAACAACAATCCTTATAACCAGGACAACGAAACAGGATGGCTCGACTGGAGCCAGCTTCGCGCAAACCAGGAGATCTTTCGCTTCTTCAAAAATATGATCGCCTTCCGAAAGAAGCATCCATCACTGAGCCGCAGCAGGTTCTGGCGCGAAGATGTGTCCTGGTACGGCATCGGGCGCACGCCGGATCTGTCTTACGACTCGCGCAGCCTGGCGCTTTGCCTCCACGGGGCGCCGCAGAAAGACGACGACATCTACGTCATGATCAACGCATATTGGGAGCCGCTGACCTTCACCATTCAGGAGGGCGCGGCACGAGAGTGGAAGAGGATTGTCGACACAGGACTCCCAGGAGCCGATGACTTTTTGGAGCAAGGTCAGCTCGTTCCGCAAATGAGCTACGAGGCAAAGCCGAGATCGATCGTGATATTTACTCGCTCTTCGACCTGAAACGCATCTCTCTTAGTCCGGCGACGGTAGGGATGCCGGCTGATCGAGCCGGAAATCCACTAATGATTCACTTGGAATCGAGACCTGCTCCCCTTTCTTTGTAGCGGCATGGGCCGTCCCGCCTGCGGCGCCGGCGAGGGCTCCGACTCCGGCGCCCTTGCCTCCGCCTGCGAGCTCGCCAACAACGCAACCCAGTCGCCAATGACGTCTCTGGTCGGGTGCTTGCCTTCTCGGCTGCCCTTAATCTCATAAGTGCTGGTGAAAAGCGGGTAAGTTGCGCCGTCGATCACGATGTCAGTCAGCTCGATTGTCAATTCAGATCTGCCTGAAAAACCTTCCGGCGGAAGAAGCGTAAATGAGGTGGCCGTGAGCTATTGAGCCTCTTGGAGCCACCGTCGTCTTGCCAACGCATAGATTGGTTTCGAGACTCGCGGTAAACCGGGAACCGGACTTTTGTGCGCTCGAGGCGATCGAATCGACCCGGCGCACCAGGATCCGCGTTCCCGCGGGCACCGTGATCGTGATTTCCTGCTGATCCGGGGCAGCGAGAAACATCGCGTGAACGGGTATCACTTGCGATGAAGGTGACCCTGCGCACCATCCTAAGATCCACTTGCCAGCGGCGCTAGTAGCGCCGCTATTACGG
>JBAVYX010000464.1:0-6309 GCA_049588475.1 Silvibacterium sp.
CTGAGGCATAGGCAGTAGCTCCCTTGGCGCGTTTGCCGGCGAGCAGGTTGAGCTCGGCGAGTTGGTCCCGTTCCTCTTGCGAGATAATCAGTCCAGCGCTGCGGTTGAGCTGATTGAGGATCTCGAAGATCGCCTCCTCCCGTTTGGCGGCGGGCGTTTCCGTCACCAGCAGCCTTCCTATCCGGAGGTGGACCTCAGCGCGCAATGCTTCTGGGATTAGCAAATAGGCGGCCTCCTGTACCCGGTCGTGAATAAATTTGTAAGACCCTTCCAGGCGCTCGATCAGTTCCTGACGGACCGCCGGCCATAGAACCGCATGCACCTGCTCCTCGGTGGTCTCCAGAACGGCCGAAAGCATCGGGGTTGTACCAACGTTGCCGAGACAGGCGAACTGATGCAACGCGTGCTTCGTTTCGGCCGGCAAGCGGGTCACCTTGCCCAGCATGAGGTCTACGACATTGTCGGCATAACCCTTGTCGTGAATGCGACCAAGATCCCAGGACCAGCCCGCCGCGTCCTGATCGAAGCGGAGCAAGCCCTCTTCCGCGAGCGAGTAAAGAAACTGGATTACGAAGAAGGGATTGCCGGCGGTCTTCTCATGCACTAGTTGCACCAGCGGCGCGGCGTCGGCCGGATCGCAGCGAAGCGCATCGGCGATCAACTGTCCAAGGTCGTCACGAGCGAGCGGCGCTAGGCGAACTTCCTGCACCCGCGCTCCGGCTTGGCGGATCGCTTCGAGCTTGCGCGTCAATGGATGAGCGCCATCAACTTCATTGTCGCGGTAAGCGCCGATTAACATCAGATGTCGCAAATCCGACCGGATTAGCAGATCCTCCAGCAGGTCGAGGGTCGCGGCGTCGAGCCACTGCAAATCGTCGAGAAACAGCGCTAGCGGATGTTCCGGCCGGGCGAATACGCTAATGAAGCGCCGGAAAACGAGCTGGAAACGGCTTTGCGCTTGCTGAGCCTCAAGCTCCGGGACCGGCGCCTGGTCTCCGATGACGAGCTTCAGCTCGGGGATGAGGTCGGTCATGAGCTGTGCATTCACCTCGAGCGCCTCCAGAAACGCGCCGCGCCAGATCGCCAGTTCGGCGTCGCTCTTGCCGAGAAGAGGTCGCACAAGGCTTTGAAATGCCTGCACCAGGGTCGAATAGGGAATGTCGCGCTTGTACTGATCGAACTTGCCTGAGGCGAAGAGTCCTCGCGGTGGAGCAAACACCATGTGCAGCTCATTGACGACAGAGGATTTTCCAATGCCGGAATATCCCGAGACGAGCACCAATTCCGGCGCGCCGCCCTTGACCACGCGGTCGAACGCCGCGAGCAAGGCGTCGACCTCGCGTTCCCTGCCGTACAAATTCTCGGGGATCAGCAGCCGATCGGGGGTGTCATGTTGGCCAAGCGGGAACTCAATGACGTGCCGGTGAGCTTCCCACTCGGCAAGACAACGCCGTAGATCACTCTCAAGGCCGGTCGCAGTCTGGTAGCGCTCCTCGGCCGTTTTGGCGAGCAGCCTCATGATGATTTGGGAGACAGCGATTGGGATATTGTCCAATCGCTCGCTTGGCGGCACCGGTCTTCTGGCGATATGGCAGTGAACCCATACCATCGGATCGGACGCGGTGAACGGAAGCGAGCCGGTAAGTAACTGGTACAGCGTGACGCCGAGAGAGTAAAGGTCGCTGCGGGAATCGATCGAGCGGTTCGTCCGCCCGGTCTGTTCAGGGGCCATATAGGCAAGTGTGCCGGCGATTGTTTCGGGCGCCTCGGGCGTTTGTCGCTCGCGCGGCAGGCGCGAAGCGAGTCCAAAGCCTGACAGCCACGCTTCGCCCGTCGAAGTGTTCACAAAAACGTTTGCGGGTTTGATGTCCCTATGGAACAGACCGCGCTGATGCAGACGACCCAGCGCCGCTGTTATGCCTATGGCAGCGCGTAAGAACAGATCCAGTTCCCATGGTTTGCCGAGCAGTCGCGCAAGCACCTCCCCGCCGTGATCTTCAATGACCAGCGCCGGTTTTCCGTGGTCATGAATGAGCTCCAGGGGTCGTGCAGCCCAGCTTGGATCGAGCTCACTCCGCAAGTCATACGCGTGTTCCAGCCGCGCGCTGCTGCTCGGCGCGGGATGGTCTATTGCAGAGGTCAAGACCAAAACTGGGCAGGACGCACCGGCTTTGGCGCTCCTCGACAGACGGAACTCCCCGTCGTTCAATAAGGTCTCGAAATCGGAACTCAAAGGCTCTCCCACTTCACAAGATCATCTCGCGCTACGATGCCCCAAGCAAATTGACTGAGCGCGTATTAATGCTCGTGTCCTTTCTTGGCTTATCGTTCGGCTCCTCCTGACCGTTTCTTTGTAGTTGCTTGAACGTACGGTCATGCCGTTCATGGGGGTGATAGCGCACCTTGCCTCTCCGGCCTTGAGCATGAAGGATGTCTCTTTTGATTTTGCCGGTCACGGTGCCAGCCCAACTGGCACGTCCTATTGGCTCATCGGGGTAGCCGCGTAAGGCAGAGAACACCGAACGAGGCGATCAAAAGCACGGTCGACAATAACATTAGAAGCTTCGGCTGGAAGCTCGCCCCGTTCCACTCTCCGCCGGCGACGCCCCAAACGTTTGCGGTCAGGATGGAAACCGACATCCCCAGCGCCCAGCCATAAACAGAGCCCGCACTTCCCAAGAGGGACGCCCCAAATCCGTAGAGCAGGATGGCGCCAAACCACATGCTCCCCATCAGGGCGGAGCGGCACCATCTGCCTACACAATGATGTCCTTCGAAGAGCACAGACCAGGACCCGCGAAGGGATATCAAATATGCCGGGTAACCCATATTAAAGATTAGCCCGCCGAAAAGTGCTGGGATCCAGACAGCTAAACTAGCGAGCAGGGGCGGCGAACCGTCTATCCTGGCGTTCGCAATGAGGCGGGCTCCCGAGGCAAAGCCTACATTCAATACGGACGACAAAGAGCCTGCCAAAACAGCCAGGAACACCGCCACGAACGCGCCGGTCGAAGGCCGCACTTCATTCAACTTGTTCTGCTGAGATCGATCCCTACTGACCGACGCTCCGGCGCAGAGGATCAGGCTGAGAATCAACAGCGTCAAGCCGAAGATCAGCCACTGCAAATGCCTCCGGTCCATTTGTACCCCTCCAACCCAAATAGGCCAGAAGCTACCCAGGAAAACCACTGTCCCTGAAACCAGAGCATTGGTAATGGCGATTCCCAACCGGGCCAGGCTCACCCCAAAAAGTACCGAACCTGCGCCGAATAGCAGTCCACACCCACCCATCTGAGCCGTGAGGTGAGGATCGCGAATGAGGGTTTGACGGATGATTTGCGGGGCGAAAGCGAGGGCCAGGCCGATGGGTAGTATCGCCATCGCGAAGGCAGAGTAGATGAGCCAAATATGTTCCCACTTCCAGATCAGGATACGCTTGGAGGGGACAGGAAATGACCCGTTCGCCACACCCCCGGCCGCAATAACGAAAACCCCGTTGATCGAATCCGAAATCATCCCTTGTTCCAGCAGGTTCGATAGTCGAATGAAACACCTCTTCTCACGACGCGGAATCAGTTTCTGGGAACATCAATCTGTTTGCCGCGATCGTTCAGAAAGAGATGGTCATTTCCAAATATCATAATGAACCCCACTCCATCAATTCCGTCGATGGACCTGGCATCGCCATGCTCTTTCACCTTGTCGACTATTTCTCGGAGGTCCTGGTGCGTCAACAGGATTGTGTGGTCAAACCAATTGACGACGTAAGCGAGGATCTTGATTTCGCAATTCAGGGCCCCTCGCGGAGAGTTTCAGTTGAGCACGAGATGAAGCCTTCCATTCAAAGCGGCAAGGCGGTTCACCTCTTCCTTTGAGGCCATTCCATCCTCTGCGAGTGCAGAAATCTCCTCAACCAAATCGTTGGCTGTGACTCCATCGATGAGGGAAGAGAGTTTGAGATCATCGAAGGGTTTGATCCGGTCCCTGTCTCGCGTTGTGACAGCGTAAACTGAAACGCTGGTCCTGGCCCTCCGCGCCCGGCGAGAGCTCAACGCGATGCTACCCGCTTGGAAGAGTACGGTGAGCGCGAACTGAGAGCTGTTCGGCTTCTGCGCGAAGGAGCGCGCAGATTCCCTACCTTGCACACGCAGGGAAAGTGCTGTCGCCGCTTGGTTCAGCATCAGTCGGGCACTTTCAGAGCCAGAGTCTTCCCGGATTGTCTCCATCTCTCAGTTGCATGCGTGATGGAATTGCGCTCGCGCGCCGCGTCAATCTGCTTTCCGCCTTGAGTCAGAGATTCGCCACGTGACGAATGCCGGCGAGATTCCCCGTTGCGCAACCCTTTTGAATTCAGGCGATGTTGCGACGCTGCTTTCTGGCACTCGGCTTGCTGCTGTAGAGAGCGCAGACATTCTTTCTTGCGGCCTGGCACTCAAGTTGGTCCGCGCAAGAAATTCGGCTGTGCAGCTCAAAACAATGGCACAGGTAACGACAGTCACTGATTCAAAACGGAAAAGCTACTCGTGCAATATGAGAAATCATTTCAGCCGTTACCGTTCTTCGCAATCGGGTGCTTCGCTACGGTTAACGCTCGTGATTGGCTGGATCGGCATGATGAAGTTCACGGGATATGAGGCGCAAGGCATCGAGCCGTTCATCGCGCACAGTCTATTGCTGAGCTGGATGTATGGCCTGTGGACGGCACGTCAGTTCGCGGCGGGATTAGGAGTTGTTGAAATCTGCATCGCGATATTGATTGCTGTCCGACCATGGTCGCGAAAAAGCGTCTGCCATCGGCAGTGCTGCTGCCGTACTGATGTTCCTGACTACGCTTTCGTTCTTATTTTTAACCCCTGGATGGGAGCCAAAGGTTTGGTGGATTCCCCGCCCTTTCGGGGGCAGTTTGAAGCCGTAATTTGGTCGCTGGGAAAGGCTCTAGTCCCGAAAGAGAACCGACCATCGAGCCCTAAACACACGAGAGGACAATGCCATGCAGGCAGCTCAATCGGACTATTTCTCGGCTTATCGCCAACTGAAGCTGACGCGGGACGCCAAGGGCGTGCTTGTTGCCGAGTTCCATAGCAATGATGGGCCGTGCATTATGAATGCTCAGGGTCACACGGAATTTGTCGATGCGTTTTACCGCATCGCACAAGATCGCGCTAACAAGATCGTTATCCTCACCGGCGCGGGAGGAGACTTCATTATCAATGTGGACTGGTCGTCTTTCGGCGACGTTTCTGATCCCGGAGTCTGGAGCCAGGTTCACGACGAGGGCGTTCAAGTCCTGGAAAACATCGCTAATATCCGCGTGCCGGTGATCGCGGCGATCGAGGGGCGCGCCTACGTACACTCCGATTATGTGCTGCTCGGCAATGTCATTGTGGCCGGCGAGGGTGCCACCTTTCAGGATGTAGCGCACTACGCCGTTGGTGTTGCGCCGGGTGACGGTATCTTCACCACGTGGAGTTATCGCGCTGGAGCGGGACGTGCCGAGGCGTTTCTGCTCGATCCCAAGCCACTGCCGGCGCGTACTGCGCAGGAATGGGGAGTTGTCGCGGAAGTCGTGCCCAACGGTCAGGCGCTCAATCGTGCACGAGAATTGGCGGAACTGTACCTAAAAGCTCCGGAGGTGACTCGGCGCAACACACGCGTGCATTTCATCCAGCCGTTGAAGGAACGCGTGGTGCGGGAAGTCGGCTATGGGCTTTCTCTCGAAGGAGCGTCGTCCGCTGATTTAGTGAAATCAAAGCAAGTCAAGAGTGAACCTGTCGCTCAGAAAAGAAAATCTGCATGAAGTGTGCATGCAATTCAACATGAAACGACACGCCACCACAAAGAACCGATTTATGAAAGGCAACTTACGTCCATGTCTAAAGCAAATGCTTCCGCACCCAGGAATAGATCTCCTGCAGGAGCGGCTGGATTTTCTTCCCAAAAATGGAGTGAGCGAATATTCGACCCGCACGGGCATTTCTGGGAACATTTCCCTTCTGACAAAACCATCCCAGCAATTGTGCTGGATCGTGAGTTTTTGGCGACCAGCACGAAGCTTTGTTCAGCAGCCCAGCCACCTAGGACACAACGGGAAAGATGTTGAGGTGCGGACATGCTTGCCTTCTTCAAAACGACGTAAGTAAGCAGCAGCGCGACCGGTTCTTCTGATGCGTGCAAACGGGAGCGCTTAATAGTCCATTCATTTCAAAAGAGGAGAAAAGCCATGACTCAGAACAACGGCCTTGCCAAGCGGAGTGAGAAAGGGTTGCTCACTCCAGACAATTGTGTTGTAACGCTGATTGATCATCAGCC
>JBAVYX010000465.1:0-22202 GCA_049588475.1 Silvibacterium sp.
GAATTGGCGTAAACCACGAGCGAGCCCTTCTCGCCCTTGCGGACATGCGCGTTCAGTTCGAGGGCCTGCTTAAAGGTCATCCAGATCGGCGCCGCAAAACCCTGCTCCATCGCGCTGGCCCAGAGCATCAGGACGTTGATGCCGGAATAGGGCTGGCCATTATGGCGAAACGGACGCGTGATCTTCCCCGCCGTATGTTCGGCGTTCCAGGGTTTCATCCACGGCCTGAAGCCCTGTTCCAGCGAGGTGATGATCTTGTTGGTGATGCGGGTGTAAATGTCCTGCTTTTCTTCTGTGTTCGACATAGTCTTGTCCTTTCCGCGTTTTCTCGTAACGCGGGGATGAACAAGCGCGGCACAGAAGGGGGACCTGTCACCGAAGGGAAACGGCCAACAGGGGAGTGGAGCGAAAGGAGCGGGCAGCGCCGTTGACAGGGACCGCCGCCGCGCCATGATCCGCGTACTGTTACGAGAAGCGGAAAGGAACAAGACAGAACACGGCGGCAGGACGTTCTCCGCGTCGACATGATGCGGGCGGACGGGGATTTTCACCACTATTCTCGGATCGACGTGTGCATTCGCGATTCGAGAGTCGCTCGCACCTGACTCGACATGTGATTTCGCCTTTCTGCACTGGATCGCACCAGATCGCACGGGACTTTAAGAGTATTTCCTACAATAGTTTCGGCGACATAACGGATTGCACTCGGCTGCAGTGAATCGCACAAACTCAAAAATCGAAGGGACACCATATCGGACACCGGTTTCGGTCACACTTCTCCTGTTCGAGTAGCTTTTTTGACAACTGCAATCGAGTCGCCCGGAACGTTCCCGCGACTTCTGCAGTGACAGCGAAAAGGAAGGTCGTAACTTACAGAAAACAAGCGTCACGGATGGCTCCTTTTGGCGTTGTAAGGTACGATCGGGAACCGTTATCGAACCCATATCAAACCCACGACCTCTGCCCTGTAGACCTCTGCCCAAGCCCGGCGCTGCGTGGGTGAGAGCATCCGCCTGTTATCGACAACGGACGAACAGGGGCACTTGTCAAGCTAGCCCGTTTTACAGCCAAGTGGCACTGCCGGGCCGTGGCCCGCATGTCAGTGCCTGTATGTAATTCACGGCCTCACTTTGTCAGGGAGCTTTTTAGGATTTTCGGGGAACCACCGAACGAGGATCCGGAACGACGCGACCGAGTCAAATAATGTCAGGTGAGGATGTGCACCTACTCGATTTATACGATGTGGAGGGCAATGGTCGCCCTCGGCCATCGCGGAGAACGACTGGATGAAGATTGGCAAAAACCCAACGCGAAAGTCTGAGAACGGTCGGCTTGCCGCGGATCAGCTTTCAATACAGAAGGCCAAACGAAGCATGCTTTATGCAGCAATGCGCGCGGATGAACCGCGGGATATTGCATTTCGCCGGATCATTCTCTCGATTCCTCCCGGGAAGGTGAGCACCTACGGTCAAGTAGCCGTTGCTGCCGGCTACCCGCGCTTCCATCGAGCCGTGGCGAGGTTGCTGAGAACTGATCCGCCCGATCATCTACCGTGGCATCGAGTTTTGGGCTCCGGCGGCGAGATAAAGCTCCGTGGGGCAGCCGCACAGGAGCAGAGAGCACGCCTCAAGTTGGAAGGAGTGCGTTTCCGCGGTGTAAGGGTCAACATGGAACGGTTCGAACATGTGCTTAAGCCGTGGGAGGTCTATAACGATCTCCAGATGTGACGATGCCGAGTGGAACCACCGTTTTCTGCCCGACAATTCAGCTCTAGTTCGACTCAACTCGACGCGGCCCAATGAGAAACCATCCCGCAAACGCTCCTGCGAGTACCGAGAAGGCTGCAATCCACAGAACAGATCGATATGCCTGGATAAAAGATTCAGTGATTGCGTGAACTGCCCGCGTGTCCTGCGCTTTGATCGCTGCGAGTTGTAACCGATTGGCATGAATTTGGGCGGCTTCTTCACTCGATAAGTTGAGTAGAGCTAGCCGGTGATCAAGCGCATGGGTGAAAATCACCACCAGTAGCGCTCCAAAGGAGGCGACTGCGATCAGAGATGCAAGTCGTGACACCGCGTTATTGATTCCAGACGCAACCCCCGCACGAGCCTCAGGAACGGCGTTCATCACCGTTGTTGTGAGCGGGGCTACAGTGATCGTCATCCCCAGCGACGTGATAAGCACAGCAGGAAAGAAAGATGTCCAGTAGTGCCCGTCTTGGGGTGCCAAGGCAAACACAGAATACCCAACGGCAGTAATCAGTGGGCCGACAGTGAGCGGAAGCCGTGCTCCATTGCGCTCAACCAATCGGCCAGCCCAGCGAGACAGGACGAGCATGATCATTACAAATGGTGAGAAGGATGCGCCGGCTTTCGTGACTGAATAGTGCTGAATCTGAATAAGATCCAAAGGAAAGAAGAACAGCAAAGCACCCAAGGGAGCGTAAACCAAGAACGTTATAAAGTTCGCACCGGTGAAGTGGCGTGAACGGAAGAGGCTGAATGGAATCATCGGTGATTCAACCCGTTGCTCGACGACCCCAACTGCCACCAGTGCTAGCAGGCCAGCAAATGCAACGAGTGTCAAGGACGTGTGGCGATTCACGGATGGCCCTTCGATCAGCGCATAGGTGAGACAAGCCAGGCCGACAATCGTAAAAGCTGCTCCCAGCCAGTCGAGCCGACTTCCCGAATCCCCGTCTCGCACCTCACAAACACCCAGCGCCAACTGAAATGCTCAATGAGCCAGCCGCCCGCTACAGGGCCAACGGCTGTTGTGATCGCGGAGAATCCTGACCAGGTTCCAATTGCGCGTCCTCGTTCACCCTCTGGGAACGCCGCGGTGATTAACGCGAGACTCCCTGGGACCAAAAGGGCTGCACCTGCACCTTGGAATGCTCGAGCCGCGATTAGAAGCTCAGTATTTGGCGCCAAGCCACACGTGATCGAAGAAGCCGTGAAAAGAAGAATTCCGCAAACATAAATCATCTTGCGGCCATAGCGATCTCCCAGCGAACCACCAACCAAAAGAAGGGAGGCTAAAGTGAGCGCATAGGCTTCCACGACCCACTGCACTACGGAAAGGTTCGCACCGTACTCCTTCTGCAATGTCGGCAGAGCGAGGTTGACAACAGTGCCATCCAGAAATGCCATACTCGAACCGAGAATGGTCGCTGCAAGAAGGATGCGTGCCATGCGCGGCGTTGGTGATTTGTCTGTCGGCATAGAGCGGTCCTCTTTTTCTCTTCAACACGAGAAACTCTGTTCAGTATCCAAGGGAGCTTTCGCTGGATCTACTGTTGGCTGCCGTCACGACAGCGATCTGAACCTGTGGCAGGATTTGCTCCATTATTGACATTCTCTGCCAACTGGCTCGGGCGTCCATTAGATGCAGGCGACCGACCCAGGAAGCGACATGGTAACCGCGACCACGAGGTCAAGCGATGCTTTGATCGAGCGCCCCATTCTTGAGAGCGATCGACTGAGAGTTCTGGAAATGCTATGTCGAATCGACGAAACCTATCTGCGAACCTGTGGTATAAATTGATTCCCTCTCCCATCGGGCCTCTCAAGCTGGTTGCGAGCAATCGAGGTCTCGTCGGCATCCTCTGGAAAAACGACAATCCAAGGCGTGTTCTTCTTACTGAACTGGTTGAGCGCGCCGAACATCCTCTGCTCGTTCGAACAGAGAGAGAACTGAACGAATACTTCACCGGCATGAGATCCGGTTTCACGGTGCCTCTCGATATGCGGGGAACGCCCTTTCAGAGGGAGGTCTGGGAAGCGCTCCTCGGCATACCTTTCGGGGAGACCCGCACGTACGGCCAGCTTGCAATCCAACTCGGCAACCCAAAGGCCACGCGGGCGGTAGGCGCGGCAAATGGTCGAAACCCCATTGCGATTCTTGTGCCGTGCCATCGCGTCATTGGCCATTCCGGCAAGCTCACGGGCTTTGCGGGTGGCCTCGATGCAAAAGCTTATCTGCTCAAACTGGAACGGCGTGGTCGACACCTTCTTCCTTAATGAGAGGCAAGCGAACACCCCGCCGCCAGAGCACGAACAGCACGATTTGAGCTAAGAGTGGCAGTAATTGCCCTCTTTTTGTCAGAGTATCGATTGACCTCCGAACATCCAAAGCTTGTTTGATCGGAGGTTTCAATGGATCGGCGTTTGCTGGTATTGGCTCTTGGAATGTTCGCGCTCGGGACCGACAGTTTTGTCGTTGCGGGAGTGCTTCCAGAAATCTCGCGGACATTTCACACAAACATCGGCGCAGCGGCACAAATGACAACTGCATATGCGATCACGTATGCACTCTTGGCCCCTCTTCTCGCGGCGGTGGCGGCACACGTTCCACGCAAGACCATGTTGCTTACGGCTCTGGGCATTTTCGTCGTTGCTAATCTCATCACGTCGGAAGCACCAACCTTCGCCATCGCCATGGCAAGCCGCGTGTTAGCCGGCGTAGGCGCCGCAATGTTTGCACCGACCGCAACCGGGGCAGCAGTAACATTGGTTCCTGCTGAACGGCGAGGATATGCTCTCTCAATTGTCATCGCCGGACTCACAGGGGCTACTGCTCTCGGCACACCAATCGGCGCTGCGATTGGAGCGCTCGGCGATTGGCGCTGGACAATGATATTTGTATCCGCACTTGCGGCCGCATCCGCCGTCGGTGTCGGAACACTGCTGACACACGTACCATTACCACCGAAATTCACGCTCATTCAACGTTTAAAGCCTGCGACAGACCAACGCGTCGCACTCACGCTGTTGACCACGTGGCTTTATCAGACCGGCCAGTTCATCGCCTACACGTATCTCACTGTTGTTTTCGATAGAGCAATTGGCCACAATCATGCGACCGTCTCGTTGTTGCTGGTTGCATTTGGGGTCGCCGGCACTGTCAGCAATCTAGTCGTTGGCCGGCTCGCCGACCTGATCGGTAATCGTAAGCTGATCATCGCGATGCTTATCGTACTAGTGCTAGTGTTGGCATCGCTCCCACTGGCTGGCGCGACCCTCTGGACAGCGATTCCCGCGTTGATCATTTGGGGCGCAGTGGGGTGGGGGCTTCTTGCCCCACAGCAGCATCGATTGGTCACGGTGGCGCCGCACAGCGCGCCGGTCGTGCTCGGACTAAATACGTCCTTTACGTATTTGGGTATTACGACCGCCGGTGTGATCGGCGCACTCGGTATTCCCATGTTCGGCGCGCATCGTCTCGGTTACATCGGCGCCGCGATAGTTGCCGTTTCGCTTGTCGTTGCGGAGTTGACGAGTTGGCGAATTCGCTTAGCGCAGGTGCCTGAACCGGTCAGCGAGCTTGCAACAGTCAGATAGCTTAGCGCAATCCACTAGCTTCGAGTCGATCCATCTCTGATATTCGATGCGGGTCACAAGAAGACCTCGCCGACTACCTCGGCGAGGTCTCTTCGCTTCTGAACTATCGCCGAACACATAAGCGTTGCGCCACAGGCTCGTGAGAGAGGGCTCTGCGTCAGACCTCGCACGCACGCGATAGCCGGATACGAATTTGCCTTCTTTAGGACCTTCGGATCACTCAAATGTCATGCCAGTGATAGTGGCAGAAAATGATGCATTATTGGCAACACACGTCGATTGCGATCAGGGAATATAGGCGAAGACGAATTCGATCGTGATCGAAAAAGTCGAATCAGACGCCTTCACTCAAAGACCTGACACTTTTGGTTTCTGCGGCTAGATCGCTGCCCCAAAAACCATTCAGGTTCTCAAGGCGACATTGCACGCAGACAAGTTATTGTCCGTTGTCCCCATGTATCGGGGGATTGCAGGCCCACATCACCGGAGGAGGTATCCGCCCGTGCAAGATGCGACGTCTAATCAAGGTCGAGTGACCAAGGGTATTTATGATGAAAATGCATCAGACCCTCTTTTGCAATTGGCCCAGGCTGGTTCCCATCCTGCTTTTGAAACATTGCACAAGACGTATTCACGGCGTCTTTTCAAACAAATTATGGCAATTACCAGGCATCACGAAGATGCTGAGGACGCACTTCAAGACGCTCTCTGTAAGGCTTATGTTGCCTTACCTCTCTTTGAGAGACGATGCAATGTCTACACATGGCTAAGCAGAATTGCGATCAACTGTGCCCTGATGAAGGTCCGACAACGTCGGAGTTGCAGGGAGTTCTCAGTCGAAAGCCAGGACGACTCGGATGACCGAGAAGCGCTCTTCGAGATTCCGGATCCGGGATGGTCTCCTGAAGACCTATATGGAGCGGAGGAATGCCTCAACCATGTTAGTACCGCGATCTCGTCACTTGATCCCCTATCACAACACTTGCTTCGTCTGCGTGTGAAGCAAGATTATTCAATGGAAGAGATCGCGCAAGCTATGAACATATCTGAGCCCGCCGTTAAGTCGAGATTACGCCGTGCCAGGTGCGCGCTCCGGGAGTTGTGCCCTGCCACTCGTTGCAACGACACCGTGGGGTAAAGCCGCAATGACAGAGAGACTGTCAAAGAGACAATCCAGCAGCGCTGCCTGCCGTTGTCTTTACCTCAACATAGCGTTTCCATAGAGTGATAGCCGCGTATCCACGCCAGGGGTGAATGGCCCTCAGGTTTATCTTCGGATGCCGTTTAAGCTCTCGCTTCAATGCGTAGTCCGTAGAGGGAAAGGCATCGTTGTCACCAAGGCCTCGCAAAGCCACGTATTCGGTCGTCCAGGTACCCACTCCCGAAATGCCACGTAACGCTTTCCTGAGCGACCGTATGTTGAGAGGACCGATAAGGTCGAGAGTGCCTTCCTCGATCGATCGAGCGATCGATCGAATAGTGCCTCGCCGGATGGCCGATGTCCGAACTTTGGAAAGGTCTGCTCCGAGTATCTGCTTGGCGGAGGGGAACAGTGAGATCGGCATAGACGTTTTGGGGTGGCGCTCTTGTGATCCTGCAGCCCGCATGAACTCCTGCGTGAGCGCGCGTCCGAAGGCCACTGGGACTAGCTGTCCAAGCACTGTAGTAAACACAGACTCATAGGCGCTCCATAGGCGAGCAACGCGAAGCCCAGGGTGCTGTGCCCAAAGGCCAGTCATGCAACCGTCTGCACTCATGGATTTGAGAAGCGCTTCGGGATTTGCGTCCAGATCGAACATTCGTCGAACTGACTTGGAGATCGTAACGACATCTTCCTCGTTTCCGTTCCACACAGAAAGCAAGAGGGCATGTTCGCTGCTCTTCTTCTCGACACGGAACCAACCCAATCCATGCCTAACGCGAATAACGCGCTCGTAAACCGAATCATCAACCGATTCGATGTAGGGAAGTTGATGAGCTCGAAAGAACTCGAGCGTCGTCTCCCAATCGTAAGGTGGTGAATACGGCAGCACACGAGAGCAGATAGAAGGCTTGAACATAAAAGGTGACCGGCAACTAGCTTGATCGCCGGGTAGGCCGCAGGACCAGTTCGCCAGCGCAATTTGGGCAGATGCCTTTTAAGATTCCTTTTGCGCAGGACGCGCAAAACGTGCACTCAAACGAACATATCATGGCATCCGGCGAGTCCATTGGCAGAGTCGAATTGCATCGTTCGCATTTGCTCTTCATCTCCAACATTGCTCTTCATCTCCGTTGATTGTGAGATTGGACGAAACTACCCCTCCTGAAGTCAGACCTGGCGTTTCGGTGCTTTACTGGATTACCGCTCCCCGGAAACGTCGCTGCTTGGAGCACTCGTCGCCGGCGATCGTCTCAACCAAGACCTGCCGAAGCGTTCTCGATATTCTTTAGGAGTCATCCCTAGCTGTTGAAGGAAGGCGCGGCGCAGTGATTGCTCATCACGAAACCCAGTGATCTTGGCAATAGCCTTAAGTGGAAGATCGTCTGTCGAGAGATGCGTAGATGCCATCTCAATTCGAAGCGATTGCACCCAGCGAGCGGGGGTAGTCCGGAAGTGCTGTTCAAACTGTCGAGCAAACGTGCGCGGGGTCATTGCAACGAACTTCGCGAGTGTCACCACGTCCAGCCTCCGGGTGAGGCGTGATTTTGTCCAGGCGGGCAGATCACGAAGACGCGTGCCGCTAACGTCTGCCTGCTGCGCGAGGAACGAACTGTACTGAGCCTCCGTACCGGGACGCCGAATGTACAGGACGAGCGTTTGGGCGATAGAGGCTGCTGCGGCACGCCCGATGTCTTCCTCCACAATCGCCAGCGCCAGGTCGATGCCCGCGGTGACGCCCGCTGTGGTGTACACATTTCCATCCTTGATAAAGATCTCGTTCTTCTCGATAAAAAGCTGAGGATACTGCTGGGCGAGCTTGGCGGCATGGTGCCAATGGGTGGTCACCCGTCTTCCATCCAGCAGCCCGGTCGGAGCAAGCACAAACGCTCCGACACATACTGATACGATGCGGCGCGCATGACCCGCCCGTTTCCGTATCCAGCGAATCAAGTCGTTTGATGGCTCGGCAAATACGCTTTCGCCACCTACGGCCACCAAGGTATCGACCGCGCCGACGTACTCCGAGAAAGGGATGCAATTCGTCACGGTAATTCCATCCCGCCCGCGAACCTCCCGCTCAGAATGCATCGACAGAAGTCTCGTCACATACGCAGGCTTACCATCAATCTTGGGATATGAAAACACCGACGAAATTGCTACTAAATTGATGAGGTCCACTGGAGAACCAACAAGAAACGCGACAACCTTTGGACGATGCGGCATGCGGCTAGCTCCCGACGCAAGAACTGAAAGAGTCAGCTGTTCTGCATTTTCACCGTTACAGCTTGCTGCGAGATTTTCTCGCGGATGAGTCACGCTGTAATGCCTCTTCCGTTCCCTAGCTTTCGTAGGTATCTCAGATAAGCCTTCAGTCTCTCGGGGACCGTGCGGTAGTACACCCCCTGCCCTTCTCTTCGAGACTCAATCAGCCCGGCACTCGCTAGTACCTTAAGGTGGTGGGAAACGGTTGCCGCGCGAACAGGGGTATTGAGGCAAATTGTTCCGCAACGCAACTCGCTTATCTCCGCCAGATCCTTATAGATGCCAAAGCGATTAGGATCGCCGAGCGCCCTTGCAATCTGCACCGCCTCTTGTTCCTCGATCAAACACATCGTAGGCTCTCCGAACCTCACATTTCGCAGGGATTAAATTCTGCGTGCTTCAAGACTTTCGATGCGAGCCGGGCCGATAAGTGTCAGGCTGCCAATGGACGGCGATTTGATTGACTAGACAACGCGCCTACAGGTCGTTAGCTCTTTATCAAGGCGTAGCGGTCCAACCCATAAGGCGCAAATACCCGCATCAATACTGGCGTTTGTCTACCTGAAGCCACTGACGTGATCTACGAAGGTGGGTGAGTTTGAAATCGCGACTTCAGCACAATCGTCCATTTCATCGACCGTCGAGTGGCAGCATTTGCCTCTTTTTTGTCACATCTCTCGTATTCGGTCTTCATCGAATAAGCGTAAAGACGTTGAGCCTTAAGCAGCCAGATCACAGGAGATTAGAAATGTTCAAATTCACCCATCGCAACCCGGAGATGCAGATTGACAAGCAGCACACCGCATTGGTGCTGGCAGACATGCAAAACGAGTTTCTCGAAGAAAAGACCGGCACCTATTACGAGCTCATCGCTGACGCCCTCAAGAAGCGAAACGTGATCGCCAACCTGGAAGAACTCCTCAAGACTGCCCAGGAGCTTGGGTACTACGTTATCCATTCACCGCATTGGTACTATCCGACGGATCTCCAGTGGAACGTGCCTCCCGGAGCAATCGCGCATTACCTCATTGGCATTGGGTTCTGCGGACGCAAGGATCCTGTTGATCTCGAAGGCTTTCATGGTTCTCGAGCCGACTACTACGAACCTTTCAAGAAATATTTGATGGACGGTCACACCTGCAATACATCGCCACACAAACACTTTGGGTGTGAGGCCAACGACGTGATTAAACAGTTGCATATGCGCGGAGTTCGGAAAGTGATCATGGCAGGACCTGTGGCGAATATCTGCCTCGAATCCCACATGCGTGACATCATCGAGGGTGGTTTCGAGGTCGCGATGGTCCGAGATGCGGTTGCCGCCGGAGTGAACGAGGAAGGCGACGGCTATCCGGCCGCAATGGTCAACTGGCGGTTTATGGCGAACGCCGTATGGACAACCGAGGAAGCAGTGAAACGACTGAGAGTCGCCGCGGCATCCTGACAAAAAAAGCAAATGATCGCTGGCTACTGCGTGCGCAATCCTGCGGACCCGTGCGCAAATCAACCGAATGGAAAGAGGGAGCTTTTCTATGAGCAAAACAATTCTGGTCACTGGCACTTCCAACGGCTTCGGAAAGGATGCGGCGATGACTCTAGCTGAAGCCGGGCATCAAGTGTTCGCAACCATGCGCAATCCGAAAACTCGTAATCGTACAGCGGCCGAAGAGTTCCGGTCCAAGGGCATAGATGTACTTGAACTCGATGTCACCAGAGATTCCAGCGTCGAAGAGGCGTTCAAGGAACTGTACAAGAGGACTGGCAGCAAGCTGGATGTCTTGATCAATAATGCTGGTCTCTTCGCACAAGGTATCGCGGAGACATATACGCCAGAGCAAGTCCGCGACATGTTTGAGGTCAACGTTTTTGGAATCCAGCGTGTCACTCGCGCCGCGCTGCCCGAAATGCGGAAGAGAAAGTCCGGACTGATCATCAATATCGGATCGATCCTCGGTCGCGTGACGATTCCGTTCACCGGTCTCTACGGCGCGTCCAAATTCGCTCTCGAAGCTCTGACCGAGGGGTATCGCTACGAGTTGTCGCAACTGGGCGTCGACGTCGTCCTTGTCCAGCCGAGCGCATATCCGACTGGTCTTTACTCGGCAACTCTGCAGCCGGCTGATGCTGGTCGTGCTGCAGAATACGGTGAGATTGCTGCGCTTCCGGGTGCTTTCGTCGAGTTTTTGAAGGGCGTCTTTAGTTCGAGCAATGCGCCCGACTCGCACGACGTTTCGAAGGCAGTGGTTGAGCTGATTGCGACGCCTGCAGGTAAACGACCGGACCGCGTAATCGTTGGTGCGGGATATGGAGCGGATGCGGTGAACGAAGCCGTACGCCCGATTCAAGCTCAAATGATCGCGGGCATCGGCTTCGGCAAGCTCGAAAAGCTGAATGTTCTTTAGTTCGGATTCGGGGCGAATCGTGCCAGCTGACCGAAAAGGTAACGAGCGGGACACTAGGAGGCGCAATGAGCAAAGACCGTAAAGTAGTTGTCGTAACTGGATCATCGTCAGGAATTGGTGCGGCGTTCGTGAAAGCATATCGGGAGCGCGGCTGGCGAGCAGTTGGAAACGCCCGCAACATCGCGGCGTCCGATGACCCTGATTACATCACCGTCCAAGGTGATATAGGGGAGCCAGCAATCGCGCGCAAGGTTGTGCAAACGGCGCTCGATCGCTTTGGTCGCGTGGATACGCTGATCAATAACGCCGGCATATGGCGACCAGGCCGGATCGAAGACATCTCTGAAGAGACTTTCCGGCAAGTGATGAGAACCAATCTCGAGAGCGTCTTCTTCGCAACCCAAGTTGCGGTTCCGGCAATGAAGAAGCAAGGCGGCGGGCATATCATTCAGATCTCCACGAGCTTGGTCGAGCACGCTCTACAGACCGTTCCGGCCATAGTTGCGTCTCTCTCGAAAGGCGCCTGTGTCGCCGCGACGCGCGGGTTGGCCATGGAGTTGGCGTCGAGCAATATCCGAGTAAACGCAATCTCGCTCGGCATAGTCATTACACCACTTCACGCCGGTTCGAACCCCGAGGACCTGAAATCGTTCTCTCCGCTCAACCGAAACGGAAAGATCGAAGATGTAGTTCGCGCGATGAATTATCTCGAGGACGCAGATTACGTCACGGGCGAAATCCATTACGTCGACGGCGGTCGCACTGCCGGTCACTAGGTAAGGGCGCCTCGTCGTCTCAATCAAAGAAGTGAAGCGATCCGTTTAGGACGAAATATTAGAGGAGATGTTGTCATGAAAGCACTTCAACTTACCGGCTACGGCGATCCACGAGACGTGATCAAAGTTATCGAACCACCTGACTTCGGCCCGTTGGCAACCGATGAGTGGACAATCGACATTGAAGCCGCGCCTGTCTCGCCGACCGATCAGTACATCATTGCTGGCATCTACGGTGAGCTGCCGCCTCTGCCGCACGGTTTGGGATGTGAGGGGATTGGACGAGTTTCTGCGATCGGCAGCGGCATCAAGCACGTGAAGGTGGGTGATCGGGTGATCGCACCACTGCTTCAGAATGCGACATGGGCCACGCGCATCAAGACCAGAGAAACATGGCAGCGTGCGTTGCCCGAAGGTGATCTTAGTCAGATGGCCCAGGTTGGAATGAATCCGCTGACTGCGCTCGTGATTCTGACTGAGTTCAAGACATTGAAAGCCGGAGACTGGGTGATCTCGACGGCCGCGAATTCGGCGGTTGGTCGCTCAGTCATCCCGATTGCTAAAGCACGCGGCATCAAGACGGTCAACATCGTCCGTGCCCCCAATTTATTCGACGAGATTAAGGCGATCGGTGGAGATGTGGTGATCGCCAATGGTCCAGATCTCGTGAAACAGATCAGAGAAGCTACAGGGGGCGCAAATATCCAACTTGCGCTTGATGGTGTGGGTGGCCCGCTGACGCAGCAATTGATCGAAGCAATTGGTCTTTACGGCACCGTCGTGCTTTGGAGCCGCATGGGTGGGGTCGATCTCACGATTGCGACAATCCCGGTGCTCTTCACGGGCAAATCGTTGCATGGGTTCTGGATCGTGAACTGGTTGAAGATACCCAGGAATCGAGAACGATTAACTGCAGCATTCGAAGAGATTGCGCCACTCATAGCGGCGGGCAAGATCGTTATCCCGGTCGCTGGAGAGTTCGAGCTTGATGAATATCTGGACGCAATCGCGCTGGCGTCGAAATACAACGGAAAGGCAATTCTGTATCCGAACGGTAAGCGCTGACCGGCGTCATTTCTCGAGGCGTGTACAGCTATCGTTCTGCACGCTCCATCGGTCTATCCACTCTCAACGACATTGTCGGCGTTACGGTTGCGGGACTGCAAGACATGCGGTGTGGCAGAATGTGATCTTTTTATGTCACATCGAAGCTAATTCGACGTTCATCTGTAAACTCACCAGCGCTTGATCTAGGAATCGCCACCGACTCGGAGTGGTGAGCCACATATGCGTAGCGGGTTATTCCGAAAGGACACGTGTGAAATGAAACCAATCATCGCAAGCGCATCAACGCAGCAACAAGTGGACAAGATCGAAGCATTCCGGAAGTTGCATGTTCCGGGGGATCCAATCGTTCTGTACAACATTTGGGACGCCGGCAGCGCACAGGCAGTTGCGAAGTCAAGAGCCAAAGCCATTGCAACCAGCAGCTGGGCGGTCGCGAAGGCTCATGGCTTCAACGACGGGGAACAGTTCCCCTATGAGCTCGCGATTCAAAACCTTCGCCAGATAGTTGAGGCGGTCGCGCTCCCAGTGACATTCGACCTCGAAAGCGGATACGGGGAGGAACCATTCAAAGTCGGAGAGAGCATTTCTTTCGCAATTGAGACTGGCGCAGTGGGCTGCAACTTCGAAGACAGCATTCCAGGTAAAGGAACGATTCGGGATACAGCGACGCAAGTAGCTCGCATTCGAGGTGCAAGAAAGGCTGCAGATGCAGCCGCGGTTCCGTTCTTCATCAATGCCCGATGTGACCTGTTCTTCCAGGGACCATCCGTTAAGCACGATGACAAACTACTCGCGGCGGTCATCGAGCGGGCCTTCGCCTACGCAGAAGCAGGGGCGGACGGGCTATTTGTGCCCGGATTGGCAGCAATATCGCTGATCTCTCATCTGGCGAAGAACTCGCCAATTCCCCTAAATATTCTGAGTGATTCATCGATCTCGCTGCAGATGCTGGCCGACAACGGTGTGTCACGGGTGAGCTACGGAGCTACTCCATACATCGATGCGACTAACGCCTTAGAACTAGCCGCTCGTGCCTTAGGCGGCTAATGGTGAGCCACATACCTTTCGGATCGGTCTGGGCCGTGAACGCGCCTTATAGGTCGTGTTGCCCCATCTGCGAATGCATAACGCTGAGAGATGGAAACTTCGAAGTCTACGGAGATCGACTCATAACAACCTCTTGCGGGAGAGAAGAACAATGGACAACACAATGACTGAAACAACGCCCAACTCCACGAACGGAGAACACTCCGTATTGCGGAGATCAAGGGTATACGCGGGTATTGCAGCTCTAGTCGCACTCATCGTAGCGACAGCGATCATCAGCTCGCAACTGTCGCATGGGGCATCGGTTCGTGCCGCGGCACCGACGCCGACAGTCAGTGTCAGCCAGCCGATTCAGCGGCAACTGCATGGACGAATGCAGTTTCTAGGCCAATTCTCTCCAGTCAACCAGGTGGAGTTGAGAGCGCAGGTTGGGGGAACCCTTACATACATCGGATTCAAGGATGGTGATGTGGTTGCTAAGGGCTCGTTGCTATTCATCATTGACCCGACTCCGTATCAGATCAAATTTGACGAGGGTACCGCTCAAGTCGCAAAAGCGCGAGCTCGACTCGAACTCGCAACAACCGAGTTGGCCCGCGCACAGACTCTGCAAAAAACAGACGCAGGGACTGTCGAAAACGTAGATCAGCGTTCCTCGGAGCTACATTCCGCCCAGGCGTCACTTGACGAGGCAGAGGCTCTTGTCCGCGACGCGAAGTTCGATCTGGATCACGCTCGGGTTTATGCCCCTTTCACGGGCCGCATGGGAACGCACCTCGTCTCCGTTGGAAATCTGGTGTCGGGAAACCGCGGCGGAGGTAGCTCCACTACCCTTCTGGCAACCATCGTCTCGACCGATCCCATTTATCTGAACTTCGACATGAGCGAGGGTGACTATCTCAACTTTGAGCGCGAGCGGGCGTCCCGAAAGAATCCTCTAGCGAACATTGTGGATGTCGCGCTGAGCGACGAAAGCCACTTCGATCGGCACGGCACATTGAACTTTCTAGACAACAGCCTGGACCGTTCGAGCGGGACCATTCACGCCCGTGCGACGGTGCCCAATCCAGACTTGCTCTTGACCCCCGGTGAATTCGGTCGTGTACGAGTGAACCTGCTTTCCTCGCGCCAAGTGCTCCTCGTTCCGGATGCCGCCATTTCAGCGGATCAGACGGATCGCATGGTACTGGTTGCCGGATCTGATGACGTAGTGAAGGAGAAGAAGGTGCAGACAGGCGATCTTCGCTACGGTTTACGCGTCATCTACTCGGGGCTGGCTCTCTCGGATCGAGTCGTTATCGGCGGCCCGCCCGTCGTCCCCGGGGCGAAGGTCCTGCCCAAAAATGACACGATCGCTGTTGGCTCGGATGAAGGGAGTAACCAAGACCAGCCATGAAACTTACCCATTTTTTCATTGAGCACCCCCGCTTCGCGATTGTTCTGAACATATTCATCGTGTTGGGCGGCCTGGCAACCATGTCGACACTGCCAATCTCCCAGTACCCGAACATTGTTCCCCCGACGATCAAGGTCACAACTCTGTACCCTGGCGCTTCAGCCGATGTGATCGCCCGCACTGTCGCAACGCCGCTAGAACAGGCAATCAACGGCGTGGAAGGGATGGAGTACATCAGCAGCCAGTCCACGGGCAATGGGCAGCTCAACCTTACGATCATTTTTAAGATTGGAAGCAACCCGGATACAGATCTGCTGCTCACCCAGACCCGCGTTCAAAATACGCTCTCGCGTTTGCCGCAAGAGGTTCAGCTTCAAGGGGTACAGGTAAAGAAGACAATCGACGACCTTCTTTTGGGTGTGCATGTCTATTCGCCAGATGGCTCCCGCTCTCCCGAGTACCTCTCGAACTACATGATTCACATCCGGGACGAGATCGCTCGCCTTCCCGGAGTCGCAGATTTCCAACTGTTCGGCGACCGGCAATACGCCATGCGCGTCTGGATCGATCCGGATAAGGCCGCCGCATACAACATCAGTGCGACGGAAATTCTCGCTGCACTACGCGCACAGAATGCGCAGATCTCCGCAGGTGTGCTAAACCAGCCGCCAGTATCGACGAAGGGAGCCTATCAGCTAAATATCGAGGCACTGGGCCGTCTCAGTACTCCAAAGCAGTTCGAGGACGTCATTGTGAAGACGGACGGACAAGGACGAATCACCCGAATTCGCGACATTGGACGTGCCGAACTGGGTTCTGCAGACTACAGCTCGTTGGCGTATGCGGACAGATATCCAGGCGCCCCGTGGTTCGTCGTTCCGACACCCGACGCAAACGTTGTGGAATTGGAACATGCGATCTGGAAGCGAATGGCTGAACTGAAGAAGACTTTCCCATCGGGCGTGGACTATATAAGGATCTACGATCCCGCCACATTTGTGAGCCAGTCGATCCACGAAGTCATCACCACTGTGTTTATTGCCATAGGGCTTGTTGTGCTGGTTGTTTACCTCTTTCTCCAAAGCTGGCGGGCGACAATTATTCCGGTTGTCGCAATCCCAGTCTCGCTGATCGGAGCGTTTACGATCTTGACGGTGCTGGGCGGCTCGATAAACAACCTGTCCCTGTTTGGATTGGTGCTTGCTGTCGGAATTGTCGTAGACGACGCCATAGTCGTAGTTGAGAATGTCGAGCGAAACATGGCGCAAGGTTTGTCGCCTCTCGATGCCGCTCACGAGACAATGACGGAGGTTTCGACAGCGCTCATTGCCATCGCTTTGACACTGTGTGCCGTGTTCATTCCGGTCGCATTCATCTCAGGAATTCCCGGACTGTTCTTCAAACAGTTTGCCATCACGATCGCTGGATCGACGATCATCTCGTGTTTCGTGTCGCTGACTCTCAGCCCCGCTCTTTGCGCAGTCCTTCTTAAGCCGCACGATAACGGCTGCTTGCACTGTGAGCCAACCGGGCTGGCGCGTCTGCTGCGTCCGTTCTTCAATCTCTTCAACATGGCTTTTGAATGGCTATCCAACCGATATGGTTCGATGACGAGCCGCTTTGTCAGAGCCACTGGCGTCATCCTTGTCGTCTATCTCGCTCTGATAGGTCTAACCGGTTTCCAGGTCTCACGGATGGCGACCGGATTCATCCCTCAGCAGGACATTGGATATCTCGCGATCGTTTGCCAGCTTCCGCCGGGATCGAGCTTGGAACGAACAGATGAGGTGGTTCGTCGTGTCAATGACATAACGCTCAATACTCGCGGAAGCAAACATACCTCCCCGGTCGCAGGGCTTGACGTAACGACGAATACGATTGCTCCTAATGTCGGGACAGTTTTTACCTCGCTACCTTCACTCTATGGCGAGCACCTCGAAGGAGTTAACGCTGCATCCATGGTGGCGACCTTGCGCAAGAAGTTTGTTGGTTTCAAAGGCGCCAACATTCTTGTCGTGAATCCTCCCGCCGTAAAGGGACTTGGCTCAGCCGGCGGTTTTAAGATGATGCTCGAAGATCGCGCAGAGTTGGGACCGGAGGCTCTCGCGGCGGCAACAAACAAGCTCGTCGCTGCTGCCAGGAAGGACCCGAATTTCGCCGCGGTCTTCACGCTTTACAACGCTGGGTCCCCAAGCGTGTATGCGGACATCGATCGCGAAAA
Source organism: Silvibacterium sp. (assembly GCA_049588475.1). GTDB lineage: Bacteria > Acidobacteriota > Terriglobia > Terriglobales > Acidobacteriaceae > Silvibacterium. The sequence goes on from JBAVYX010000465.1 coordinate 17,662, forward strand.
GGCCGAGAAAGTTGGTCTCTCAACGGCCGATGTCTTTCCGACCCTTGAACTTTACATGGGCTCGCAGTATGTGAATGATTTCAATCTCCTCGGGCGGACATATCCGGTGTTCGTGCAGGGAGATCAACAATTCCGCCAAACGACAGATGAGATCGGAAGGCTTAAAGTTCGTAACACAAGCGGTGAGATGGTTCCGATCAGCACCGTCGCGACCTTCAAAGAGAAGACGACTCCCTACCGTGTACCCCGTTATAACCTATATCCTGCTTCCGAAGTGATGGGTGAGCCGGCGCCGGGTGTCTCCTCGGGAGTGGCGCTCAAACGCATAGAGGAACTCGCGAAGGAGAACCTTCCCCCCGGAATTAGTTTCGAGTGGACGGATCTTGCGTATCAGCAGGCGAAGAAAGGCATTCCGACGGGTGTGATCTTCGGTGCCTCTGCTCTCTTCGTCTTCCTAGTGCTCGCTGCGCAGTACGAAAGCTGGAAGATTCCTCTGGCGATCGTATTGATCGTACCGATGTGTTTGCTCGCGGCAACGACAGGTCTAAATATCCGAACAATGCCGATTGACATACTCGCGCAGATTGGTTTCGTCGTGTTACTTGGCTTAGCCGCTAAGAACGCCATCCTGATTGTCGAGTTTGCCAAACAGCGGCAAGACCATGAAGGCGTAGATGCGCAAGAAGCCGCCGTTCACTCCGCGCATGTACGTCTTCGCCCAATCCTGATGACGTCCCTCGCGTTCATCGCAGGTGTCGGGCCGCTCGCGGTCGCACATGGCGCTGGCGCAGAGATGCGGCAATCACTTGGAACCACAGTGTTCTTCGGAATGCTCGGCGTAACCATATTCGGGTTGCTGTTCACGCCAGCGTTCTACGCGCTCGTGCGCAAAGCAAGGGTCGGGACGAAGCGCACGATCAGCGCGTCTTCTCTGACAACTACTTCAGCGTGCCTGAGCATTTTGCTGGTCAGTATGTTTCTCCAGGGATGCTCTGTTGGTCCCAAATATCACGCTCCCACACCGGGGGCTTCGCTTGCCCCATTTCACAACAAACTAGAGGCCTCGAATTCCAGCGATATCACGGCTGCATCGCTTGACGAGTGGTGGGCGGGGTTTCATGACCCGATGCTCGTAACGATCGTGCAACGGGCCCTGCGTCAGAACTTGGACCTGGCAGCGTCGCTGGAACGCGTTAATCAGGCACGAGCTGTAGCCGCCGGTGCTGGCGCGAGACTATATCCGACAGGTGAACTCGACGCTTCCGCGATTGCCGCGCATCAGAGTCTAGAGGGAAATCTGGGCACGATTTCGCGTGACGCCCCAGGTTTTAGAAGAAACATTCACGAATACATAATCGGGCCGGCCGCAAGCTGGGAGCTTGATGTGGCAGGCGGAATTCGTCACAACGCGGCGGCAGCGCGAGATGAAGTTCAAGCCGCTGAGGCGAATCAAATCGGTACCCGTATTATCGTCGTTGCCGATGCTGCCGACGCGTATTTCCAAATTCGGGGCTATCAGGCTCGCATCGTGATTGCGACAAGCCAGATCGAAACGGATGAACAGCTGCTGAAGCTGGTCGGGAACCGGTACGATGCTGGCGCCGCCACGAGACGTGAAATCGCACAAGCGCAAGCCCTCTTGCGGCTTGCTCGCTCCACGCTTCCTCCACTCCAGCTTGCCCTTGAGAAGCAGCTCAATCGTCTGGATGTTCTTATGGGTGCGCAGCCGGGCACTTACGCACACGAACTCAGAACAGTAGCGCCTGTACCCTCTATTCCCAGCATCGCGAGTCAAGAACCGACCGATGTCCTGCGTCGGCGGCCAGACATCATCGCAGCTGAGCGGCGCCTCGCGGCTTCGAACGAGCGAATCGGAGTCGCCCTCGCCGAGTATTACCCGAAGATTTCCCTAGCCGGCGTACTCGGCTTCGACAGCCTGAACGCGGGAAGTCTGTTCACTTCGGGTGGTTTTCAGACTGCTGCTGTCGGGGCTTTGCGGTGGCGCCTCTTCGACTTCGGGCGAGTCAATGCTGAGGTCAAGCAAGCTCGCGGGATAAATGCGGAGGTGCTGGTGGACTATCGGCAAGCTGTGCTGAAGGCCGCCGAGGATGTTGAAAACGCCCTGGCCTCGCTCTCCGAGACTGAGTCTTATAGCGTCGAGGTTCAAGCGGAGGTGGAGTCGTTGACGCGCGCCCGCGACCTCTCGCAAGACGCGTATCGGGCGGGTTCCATCACCTTAACGGATGTCTTGGATGCAGATCGTCAGCTGCTGACGGCAGAGGATCAGTTGGCCTCGAATCGGGCCGATACAGATCGCGCGGCAGTAGGAGTATTTCGCTCATTCGGGGGCGGTTGGCAATCGCCAAACCAGCCCACGCATTAATCCGGGAGAGCCTCTTCACTTGAACGGTATCCGGGCGCGGCGATGCGCGCGGTACAAAGATCCAGCGCTTGACTCACAGCATTGAGAAGCTGCCTCAAGGCGAACAGCCGCGGTCGCATAGATTGCTACGTGCGATACTGACGGTATGGCGGGTCGCCCACATCCCGTGATCGCTTTTCTGGTACCGTCTCCGTTCGAAATCCTCGATCTGACAGGTCCGGTCTCAGTTTTCGAGCGTGCTACGACGAATGGAGAACGCCATTACTCAGTCCAAGTCTTGTCCACCCAATCGAGCGGCACTGTGGAGACCGCAGGTGGAATGACCATCGGCAACGCCCTAAAATACTCTGACTATACGGGAACAATCGATACGCTTATCGCGATTGGAGGCGACGGAGCTGTCGCTCCGCAGTCACCAGAACTCGCGAAGTGGTTGCGAGAGCGCGCTCCTTACGTTCGGCGCATCGCATCGATTTGTACGGGGGCGTTTCTTCTTGCCGGTGCAGGGCTGCTCGATGGGCGCCGCGTTGCTACGCATTGGCTCTGGTGCGATATTCTCCAGAGTCGCTATAAGGATCTCAAGGTGGAACGTGATCCCATCTTCATTAAACAGGACAAGTTCTACACCACCGCGGGCGTGACCGCGGGAATTGATCTATCTCTTGCGCTTGTCGAGGAAGACCTAGGGCACGCGGTTGCCGCTGAAATTGCGCGAATATTGGTGCTCTTTCTGAGACGCCCAGGAGGACAATCCCAATACAGCACTCTGTTGGCGCAGCAAGAGGGCATAGAGGACGCGCGAATGCGTGACCTTCCTGTCTGGGTCAAAGCGCATCTGCACAGAAAACTGGATGTTGAAGACCTTGCGGACGCCGCTGCGATGAGCTCGCGGACGTTCATGCGACAATTCAAAGTTCAGTTCGATACAACCCCCGCTCGCTGGGTGCAATCGCTTCGCGTTGAAGCCGCAATGCAACAACTTGAAGACCGCAATACGTCTTTAAGCAAGATCGCACGCGACACCGGGTTTCGAGATGAACAGGGCCTGCGCCGAGCATTTCTCCAACAGATTGGAGTGACGCCAAAAGAATACCGCGAACGCTTCGGTGAGTTGGACCGTGATCGAGTAGGAAATCAAGGACAACCCTTCGAAAGCGAGTCTAAAATCTAGCCGGACTGGAGGCACCATGGAACGTCGTCGTCCCGTGATCGCTTTTCTTGTACCGTCACCCTTCGAGATCCTCGATCTGACGGGCCCCGTGTCAGTTTTCGAGCGTGCTACAGCCAAGGGAGAGCGCTACTATTCAATCCAAATCCTCTCCACGCGATCAGACGGTGCAGTTAGAACTGAAGGCGGGATGGCCATCGGCAATACCTGTAAGTACTCTGACTATGTAGGACCAATCGATACCCTTATTGTGAGTGGAGGAATAGGGGCCGTTCCCCCTCAGTCACCGGAAGTGACGAAATGGTTGCGTGAGCGCGCTACGCGCACTCGGCGCGTTGCGTCCACTTGTACCGGGGCGTTTATCCTTGCCGGTGCTGGGTTGCTCGATGGCTGCCGCGTGGCGACGCATTGGCAATACTGCGATGCTCTCCAGAGCCGCCATAAGCAACTCAAGGTGGAACGTGACCCCATCTTCATCAAAGAGGGCAAGTTCTATACCACTGCCGGCGTGACTGCGGGTATTGATCTTTCTCTCGCGCTCGTCGAGGAAGATCTAGGGCATGCAGCTGCCGTTGCGATCGCCCGCACGATGGTGCTATTCCTGACGCGTCCAGGGGGGCAAAACCAATACAGTTCTTTATTGGCACAGCAGGGGGGTATAGAGGACTCGCGAATGCGCGACCTCCCTGTCTGGGTCAGAGCGCACCTGAGTCGAGAACTGGAAGTAGAACATCTCGCGGACGCCGCGGCAATGAGTCCACGAACATTCATGCGCCAATTCAAAGCCCAGTTCAAGACGACTCCCGCTCGCTGGGTTCAATCGCTTCGCGTTGAAGTCGCGATGCAACAACTCGAAGACCGTAGTACGTCGCTAAGCAAGATCGCCCGCATCACAGGGTTTCGAGATGAACAGGCACTACGCCGGGCATTTGTCCAACAAGTCGGAGTTTCGCCCAAACAGTACAGAGAACGATTTGGAGAATTGGACGC
>JBAVYX010000466.1:0-3138 GCA_049588475.1 Silvibacterium sp.
AAACGGAACGGCTGGGTCTCTTTGACTATGGCAGAGGTTGCGGAAAACGTACTGCGCGCGGAGCAACCGCATTGCGTGGCGTAGTTCTTCTCCTCGATAGCAGCGAACTGTCACGAATCATCTATGACGCGCTTGCCGGCCAATTCAGCATCGAGGCGGTCGTTCGGGAAGGTAGGATCCCGAGGCCGACTTTTCTCAAGCGGCGGCTGAAAAAGCTCGGTTGGCGCACGCTCTTTGGACAGATTGTCTTTGCGAAGTGTATCGTCCCGTGGCTACGACGGGAGACGGCAGTGCGCAGAGCGGCCATCTTGCAGGAATACGGGATGAAGGAAGTACCCATACCGGCCCAGCGCGTGATCGACGTCTCATCCGTTAACGACGCCCGAACCGTGTCTCTCCTGAAAGAGCTCTCACCGCGCGTCGTCGTCGTAAACGGAACGCGCATCCTCGACGAAAACCTGCTGAACGCAACCAGCGCCGTGTTCCTGAACACCCACGTTGGCATCACCCCACTCTATCGAGGGGTCCACGGAGGCTACTGGGCGCTGGCCGTTGGTGATCCGGAGCATTTTGGGGTGACGGTTCACAAGATTGACAAGGGAATAGATACCGGATCCATCGTCGCTCAGGGATTGATCAAGCCCACTGCCGCTGATAACTTCTCTACATATCCTCTGTTGCAGATTGCCCACGCTATTCCGCTGCTAAAGCAAGCAGTTCGAGACGCGCTCGATGACACACTGAAAACGTTCCCCCCGCCTGCGGGCAAGTCCCAGCTATGGTCGCACCCGACCGCCTGTCAATATCTGAAGCATCGGATGACATTCGGCGTCCGCTGAGGAAGGTAAGTGTCTACGGCTCTACGGATCTTCTTCATCCGGTCCTTCTCATCGGGCGTCAGGGCCCTCGCTGGCCGGGAAACTCTCACTGCCGCTGGACTAATCGGAAGGATGCAGCTCACTGCCCACCACATAATATTTTTCTTATTACTACCAGCATCTCAAAATCCTTTTTCTTCCAAACGCAACAGCGATCAATGCTGAAAGCAACAGCGTAGCCGGCGGCTGTAAACGCCGCAAAGAGGAATCGACTTGCCGCCAGCGTTAGCCGACCCTCGCGGAGTGCACGTCGAAAGGACGCAAGAACGTGGGTCTCGCCAAGCTCATAACGCAGATTGCAAGGTCGATATTGCTTATCGATCGCCTTTAGGTTCAAACTCCGCAATAACTTGTCAAAAGATTTCTCGCTGAACTGATTGAGATGATAGGGAGGTGTTGCGTGAGACCACGGCACATTGAACAGCCGGTATAGCCAAAATGTCAATAATGGGAATATTGCATCATGATTTGGTGTCACCAATACAATCACGCCATCGGAGTTGAGAAGTGCGGATACCTGAGTAAGCAAATCTCCAGGATCTCGAACATGTTCGATGACATCGCCAAGGTGAATTGCGTCAAAGGAAGCTGGCGAATAGTTCGCAGAAGCAAGCTCGCCGACGTTAACCCCTAGACCATTGTCATTGGCGATTTGAGCTGTATCTTTGTTGAGTTCCACTCCTGAGACCGACCACCCATTTTGTTTAGCAAGCCATAGAAACCTGCCCGAGGAACAGCCAACATCCAGGAGTCGCCCTGGGCGGCCAAAGATCTCAATTTGTTTAAGGCTTTCGCGCGCCTTTTCGGGAATAGTTGTATTTTCGTCATAAATGATTCTGTTCTGGATCTGATATGAATTTGCGAATGAATATGTATATTTTAGCGTTTCAATAGTTGGAATAGGCCACACAAAGATATGCTGACATTCAGTGCATTTGTATAAGTTATACCCATCTTTGCAAATGAAGAACGTTGAATGGTTGGCCTGTTTGCATACGGGGCATTCGGCAAGCTTGTCATTCGGACCAAGAGTCACTTCTAGGTCCTCAGATTGGCATACGACGGGCGATGGCGGCGAGCCGCTCCAGGGTTGCTGCATCAACAACGTTCTCCGGACCCGGCGTGTACGACACTGGTGTGTACCACCCGCGCCGGATGGCAGTCAGAGCAGAATAGCAGCTTGGCATGTAGCTTGAGGAGAATATCTCACAGACATCAACCCCTTCCGGTGCCCAAACAATGTTAGCCAAGGCAGCGCCGTGCATCCCGACCAATTGACGGGCAGACGAGAATAATGCGACCTGCGAAACTAAGCTCATCCGCGCGCTATCAAAGAGGGCATAGCCCTGTTTTTCCATATCAAGTTGGACAGCAAGCTCGTTCGCGGGACTACGCTCCTGGCCCACGCGTGACAAATAGAGCTTACGATCGCCCGGGCTAGGCTCGTGATATTTGGCGAAGAACTTGCGCAAAATCGCAACATCAGCGGGATGTGGCGTCAAGCCAGCCAGAGGACTCCCCAGGCCCGCAGTCTTTGCGGTCATCACCAGCCGCTCTACCCGAACAGGTGAATCTATATAAACGATGTCATTGTCGATCAATTCTGCCGCTTCGCGAACATACGAGGCAGCAGCTCTCGACAAAATAACGCGCGCATTTGGCGCAACAGCCAATGATTTTAGGAAAACAGGAAGATCCTCAATGAGCCAGTGATAGTACCCGTTGGTGGGGAGAAACACAAATTCACCGTGTAGCCTCGAGCCTGGCGCCCGCATCTTGGGTTGCGGCCAGCTGTAGAACTGTCGCAGCGGGAGCCAACTGCTGCTTTCGGCAATAAATTGTCCGTTCGAGTCGTAGACTAGGTCTGAAATCGGGTCGATTGTCGCATCATTTAGGCCGTAGACAAATCGAGGACGATAGGAATTGCGCGCTCTCGATCCATCGACAGGCAAAATAAATTCAATATCAACCGCATCACAGTAAAGCATGATGCGTTCGACATCGGTGCGCGGCGTGACCATCCCTGAATCGAGATAGAATTTCTGGTGGCTAACGAATCCCAAGTGGTAGATGATTTTTCGCTTCACCGCCTGAAGCGCTCGCCGAGCGAGTCCATGTACCGAGCTTGTCATCCTAGGTATTTGATCCCTGTTACCCGTCCTGGTCCGATGATAAATGCCCACGGTCTGGGTCCGAATTTGACGCTGTAAATTGCAAGGCGGTCTGTCCAAGTCTAACCGCTATGAGTCGTCTTAGACTG
>JBAVYX010000467.1:0-12416 GCA_049588475.1 Silvibacterium sp.
AGGAAGTGTCCCCGTTCACGAAGCCGCCGAGCGTATAGCCCAGGGTGGGGATCGCCTGCCCAAATTGCAGGCTCACGTTGCTGGCCGTCACCGTCAGCGCGGCCTTGTTCACCGTGAACGTCTGCGACACGCTGGTCGCCGCCGCATAGTCCGCGTTGCCTGCCTGGCTGGCCGTCACCGTCACGCTTCCCGCTCCGGTGATGCTCAGGGTCGAGCCCGACACCGTCGCCGGTCCGGTCACCGTGTAGCTCACCGCCAGTCCCGAAGATGCCGTCGCTCCCAGCGTGATCGGACTTACTCCGTAGGTCACATTAGGAAGACTGGCGAAGGTGATCGTCTGGCCGTTGAGGACGCCGGTTCCGCTCAGACTCACCGTCTGCGTCGAGCCTGCTGTTCCATTTGCGTTATCGGTGAATAGCAGCGCCGCGCTGCGGCTGCCAGGGCCCTGCGGTGCGAACGACACCGACACCGTGCATGTATTGCCGCCGCTCGTCGAAGACAGGCTGCCTGTGCAAGTGGTTGTCTCTGGGAAGTCGCCCGGATTGGCACCCGTCACGGAAATGTTTGTGATCGACAACGGACCCGACCCGCCGTTGGTCAGCGTGACAGTTTGCGCAGTGGTTGTGCTGAGCAGTTTTTCGCTGCCAAAACTCAGCGTGCCCGGGCTCGGGCTGGCCTGGGGAACACCGAGACCTGTACCGCTCAGCGATACTGTTTGCGTCGAGCCCGCCGTGCCGTTGGCATTATCTGTGAAAGTCAGGGTCGCAGTCCTGGACCCCGTCGCGCTTGGCGTAAAGCTGACTGTGATGGAGCAATTCGATCCCGCAGCAACCGAGCCGTTGCAGTTATCAGCTTCGCTGAAATCGCCGGCATTCGTTCCCGTGATCGCAATGCTGGCAATCGTCAGTGTTCCCGTACCGCCATTGCTCAGAGTAAACCCCGGATTGCTCACCTTTGTATTCACGGGAGTGCTGCTGAAAACTTCGCTCGTAGCTGACAATGTGGCCTGCGGTATTCCGGTACCGGTCCCGCTTAATGACACGCTCTGTGCTGATCCGGTAACTCCATTCGCGTTGTCGGTCACCGTCAAAGAGCCAGTGAGCGTGCCAGTCGATTGCGGATCAAAGGTTACGTTGATCGTGCAGAACGAGCCCGCTGCCAGCGAAGTTCCGCAGTTGTTCGTCTCGCCAAAGTTCCCCGACGCAGCGACGCTCGTGATGCTCAGTGCCGCTGTGCCGCCGTTCGTCAGCTTGACCGGCATCGCGCTGCTGGTGGTATTCACGGTTTGGCTGGGGAAAGTCAGCGTGGTCGGGCTCAGGCTCGCGAGCGACGTTCCTGTTCCCGTGCCGCTTACGCTTACGGTCTGCGTCGAGTTGGCGACACCGCCGGTGTTGTCAGTGACCGTGATCGTGCCGCTGCGCGATCCTGAAGCGCTCGGCGTAAAGGTGAGTGAAACGATGCAGCTTGAATTCGCGGCTACAGATTGACCCGAGCATCCGTCAGAGCTGATGGCGAACTCCGGCGAATCACTTGACACGACGCTCTTCACGGAGAGAGTCGCGCTTCCCGAGTTCGCCACGGTGAAGTACTGATAGGTGGTCGATGTCGTATTTACCGGCTGAGACCCGAAGTTGATGGTCGTCGGAAACACCGCCGCCTGCGGGATTGGATTGGTGCCTATCCCGTTCAGCGTGATGACCTGGGCTGTTCCGGTTGTCGGCGTTACCGTCACGGTCGCAGTGCGCGCACCGGTTGAGCTCGCTCCGGGCGCGAAGGTGACCGTTATGGCGCAGGTGCTGCGCGCGTTCAGCGTGGTACCGCTCGATCCGCCGCAGCTGTCGCTTTCCGTGAAGTCGGTAGCGTTGGTCCCGCCGAGCAGGACGCTCTTCACCGTAAGCTGCGAACTCGTTCCCTGGTTGATCACGTAGACGACCTGGGGATTGCTGGTCGTGCTCACTGCCTGGCTGCCGAAGTTGACGGTCGATTGCGACACAGCGAGTTGTTGGCTCACCGCCAGCGCCGTTCCGGACAGTGACACCTTGTGCGGATTCCCGGTTGCGGAGTCGTTGATGGTCAACGTCCCGGTCAGCGTGCCCGGATTAGCGTTGGCTTGAGGCGTGAATTCCGGGTAGATGGTGCAGGACGAGCCCGGCTGGGCCGTGATGCCGCCGCATCCGTCACTGGCGATCGTAAAGCTTGAACCGCTAATCGTCGAGGCTGCGAATGTGACGGGGATATTTCCCGTATTCTGGATTGTAATCGCTTGATTATTGCTGTTGTCGGTGGTACCGACGATTTGGGATTGGAACTGAGTGCTCGCCGGGGTGGCACTGATGGTGTTCACCGCGGCCAGGGCGTTTCCGGAAAGGGTCGCCGTGAAGCTGGCCTTCTTTCCGCTTGTGTAAGTGACCGGAACGGTTATGCTCCCTGACTTCGCTCCCGTCGTCCCCGGAGCGAAGAACACAGTCACGGAGCACGTAGCGTGCGGTGGGAGCGTCTGGCCGCTGCAATAATCTGCTCCGCCGATGCCGACCCCAAACAACGTGGTATTTGCGGCTACAAAATCTCCGCTGGATGAAGTGCCGATAATTGTGTCGGTGCCGCTTAGGGCGCCAACCGTCAGAGCGAGAGTGCTGTTATTTGTCAGGGTGAGATACTGCGAATTAGAAGTTGTCGGGTGTGCGGCTACCTGGTCAAGGAAAGACACGTTCGTCGGCGAGAGCGTCGCCGAATCCGTCTCATTCACAGCCTGTCCGCTGAGCGTCCCGGTGAAGGTGGCTGTGGTGTTGTCCGCATAGGTCACTGGGAATGTGATGCTACCCGACTTCGACCCTGTCGTCGATGGGGTAAATGCGACATCGACACTGCAAGTTGAGTTCGGTAGCACAGTCTGACCACTGCAATAGTCGTAACCTACGCCACTCGCTGTAGAGAAATCACCGGCCATTGTGGTTCCAACAACCACGTCGTTGCCGGTGAGGGTGCCTAGTGTGAGTGCGCGATTGCCGGTATTGGTCAGAGTGAGGTATTGCGTGCTCTGCGTTCCGTTTCCGGAAGTGGCATTTACTGCCTGGGGCAGAAACGCGATTGCCTGCGGATCAAGTGTCGCGGAATTCGACGGGGCCGGAGCGTATCCAGCCAACGCCACGGTGTAGGTCAGGTTGTTCTGGTCGGTGAAGGTCAGCGCACCGGTGCGGTATCCGGCCGCTGAGGGAGCGAAGTTTACATAGACGTAGCATTGGCCTCCAGTGGCCGCCACGGATTGACCGCTGCAGCTGTTGGCCCCGGTAGGAATGACAAAATCGCTGCTGCCGGCAGTAATAGCAGCAGACTGAATCGTGAGTGCGTTGCTGCCATTGTTCGTCAGGGAAACGTAGTAGTTCTGACTGGAAGTTGTGCCCACCACCTGAAGATCGAAGGGAAGGGTGGCGGAACTCAACGTGACAGCCGGCTGCGAGGCAGTGCCGGTCCCGTTCAGCGTCATTGTCTGTGTACCGGCCGAATCCGTCAGCGTGAGCGTCGCGCTTTCCGCGGACGTTGTGCTGGGGGTGAAGCCGATGATGAAAGCGCAACTGGTGCCGGGCGCGAGAGGAGAGCTCGTGCTGCTGAATATGTTTGCGCAAGTGTCTTGACCCGCAATCGCGAAATCTGCGGCGTTCGTTCCCGTGATTGCCGGCCCGGATGAGAACGTCACTCCCTCCGTGCCTGTGTTGCGAACATATACGGAATAGAACGTGTAGGGCCCTGTAGGCGTACCCCTCTGCACGGATCCAAAATTGAATGTCGTCGGCGTTAACCCGATTGCCTGCGTCGCTGCCTGAGCGGTACCACTCAGGTTGACGGTAAAGTTTCCGGCGCTGCTCCCTGCTATGACCGTGCCTGTCTCTGCGCCGCTCGTCTGCATCGGCGTGAAGTCAATCCGCACCTGGCAGTTAGATCCGCTGGCCAGGACATACGGCAATGGTCCGCAGTATGAATAGTCAACCGCAAAATCGCCGGTCGTGGTGAGCGAGTTGATCTGTACGCCCGTGTTTCCGGGGTTATATAGCTGGAAATACTGGTCAGTGCTGGTCGTTCCTTGCGGCTGTGCATTAAAAACCAGGCCAGCCGGCTGCGGCACTAATGTCCCGGTTGCGGTTATGCCATTGCCCATGAGGTTGAACACCTGCGGCGAGCCACCCGCCGAATCGATCAACGTCAGCGTCCCCGTCCGGCTGCCGGTCGCCGTCGGCGCGAACGTCACGTCGACGTAGCAATTGGAACCGTAATAACCCTCAAGATTGTTCGGCTGGAGCGTTGTCTCCGCGCAATTCGTACTTTGAATCTGGAAGTCGCCGCCGCTGATCAGCACTCGATCGATGATCAACGGAGCCGTGCCGACGTCGTAGAAATCAAGACGCTGCGTGGCGCTCGCCGTGGTCAGAGGCTGGTCGGGAAAGACAAAGTTCGCCGGGCTCGATTCGAGCGTCTGCGCTGCGGCGATTCCAACACCGCTCAGAGAGACAGTGTGCGGACTTCCCGAAGTGCTGTCGGTGATGGTGATCGTGCCCGTCTCGGATGCCGTGGTCGAGGGTGCGAAGGTCACGGCTATGGAGCAACTGCTTTGCGGCGCAACGGACGCGGGCGGGTAGCTAAAATAGCCAGAGTTGTAACAGTAACTTTGGGTGATCTGAAAATCTCCACTGCCGCTCTGCCCTGTGGTAGTCACGGTGGCCGAGTTGACCGTCACCGGCAGGCTGCCCGTGTTGTAGAGATTGATGTACTGAGTAGCGCTAGTCGACCCTTGAGCCTGCGTCCCGAAGTTCAGGCTGGTCGCGCTGAGTGTCAGCGTTCCGGTGCCTGCTGCTCCCGTTCCAGCTACGCCCGTGCCACTGAGGCTTACTGCCTGATTTCCATAAGGATAGTTATAGTCATAAAGTTGAGAGTTGCGCAGGCCTACCTGCGCCGGTGCGAATGACACTCCCACCTGGCAGCTCTGCCCCGCGCTCAGCTGCGCCGGGCAATTGCTTACCACGGTGTAGTCCGCGGAATTTCCATAGAATGATCCCGAACTGATCGTGGCGACCTGATCGCCAATATTCTTGACCGTCACCGTCTGCGTAGCGCTCGCCGTGCCGACAACCTGATCGGAGAAGCTAAGATTGGTCGGACTCAACAAGAGATAGGAACCATCGACCGCTGAGCCGGTTAAAGTTAACGTCGTCGGCGTGTTGGGCGCATCCGAGGAAATGCTCAGCGTGCCTGTCTGCGGCCCGCTAGAGGATGGAGTAAAGGAAAGATTCAGCGTGCAGATGCCACCGGCAGCTATCGGCGAAACGCAATTGTCCGTCTCGGAGAACTCGTTGGAACTGAAGACAAACGGCGTTTGCAGGTTCAGCGGTTTGCTACCCAGATTGCGCAGCTCAACCGGCTGCGGCTGAAGGCCATACTGCGCCGTGCTCACGTTGACTGGCTGCTGCCCGAAATTAACGCTGGACGGGAGGGCCAGGGCCAGACTGGCGTTCACAGGGGCGACCTTGGCGACATAGCCATAGCCGGCACTCGAAGGAAGCGGCAGCGTCGTGGGAGCATCCGAAGGACTGCCTTCCAGGTTCATTGCCAGGTAGGCATCGCCCACACTATCGACCGCAACCGCCGGGATGGAATTGTAAGTGTTCCATTGATAGAGCGTTGAATTCAACCCGCTCAAATAAGTCGAATACGTAGCGCTGTTTCCGCTTCCAGCTAGTTCGACTAGAAAGGCCGAATAGGAAGTACTGGCAAAGCTCTGGGCGGGGCTGGAGAGCGGAAGATCCGTCTCATTCGTGTAGCCTGCAATGTATGCAGCACAGTTCGATGCGCACGCTGGGGGAAGCGCGATGCTGGTCGGCACGAAGCCGTACCCGCCATTGCTGTTGTAACCGCTGGGACCGCTCAGGAATGTGGAATAAAGCAGCGAACTGCCGTCCGCGGTTAGCTTGGTAGCAAAGCCGCCGGCGTAGCTGGTCTGGTAGGCTCCGGACGTTGTCGGAAAATCGTCCGCGGTCACAGTGCCGGTCACATAAGCGTTGCCGCCGCCATCCACAGCGATGCTGTTTCCCTGTCCAGGTCCTAAATCGGCCGAATACACCAGTGCCGTTCCAGTCGGATTTACTTTGGTGACATAAGCACCGAAGTAATCCGTTTGGGATCCGGCGTACGAATATGCCCCTGAAGTGACAGGGAAGCCGGCGCTTTCACCGGTTACATAGGCATTCCCTCCGCTATCTACAGCAACAGCGTATTCGTAGACAGAATTGCTTGGGCTTACAAGAGCGGTGGAGTACACAAGCGACGCGGAACCGCTGAGCGTAGGGTCGATTTTGGCGAGAAAACCAAAGTACTGACCACCGCCGGGCGCGGCTTCGTAAGCTCCGCTGCTGGTCGGAAAGTCCGGTGAGGTAGCGCGCCCTGTTATGTAGGCCTTCCCCTGGCTGTCTACAGCCACTGCCTGCCCATAGTCGCCCCCAGAGCTTCCTCCAAAGTAGGTCGAATAGCTGAGCCCCGAGCCGTCCGCTTTCAGTACAGATAGGAATGGATTCCAGTAGCCGTTATAGTTCGGCGTTTGTTGATAGGCAGTTGTCGTTGTGGGCAATCCCGGTCCTGCGATACCGGTCACAAAAACGTCATCGGAACTGTCGATGGCAATGCCATAGAGATAACTTGCATACGCCGCGCTTCCGACCGACACATTGAAAACAACGTTGCCATTCGGATCCAGCTTTTGGATAAAGAAGCTAGTCGCATCGCCGTTGCTGTTTCCTGCGATAAACGTGTTTCCCTTTGTATCAACCGTCATGGCGCCAATAAGGGAGCCGGTGCCGGACAGATACTCGCCATACGCCAGCACCGGATCGATCACCAGCGGCCGCGAGTGATCATAGCTGCCAAGAGCAAATCCGACCGCTTCGGCTGTGCTCTTTTTCTGCGCGATTTCATACTTCGCAGCGACCGCATTCTTCTGTTTTCCATCAGCCGAGAGCTGATAGGCAACCGGCTTCAATAGATGTAGCTGCCGCTCTGTACTGCCGCTAGCGACATGAAGAACCAGATCTCCCTTCTTGTCGATCTCAACACGGCCGACTCCGTCGAGTCCCATGCGGATAACCTGCGCATCCGCGCCCGGAGCCAGAGTGAAGTCATATTCCAGCCTGCCTTCCTGGCCGTAGAAGTCCAGATTGACTCCCTTGTAGACGCCTGCATAGTCCACGCGACCGTAACTCGGAACACCGGTGATCCAGCTCTTTGGGTCGCCCGTAGGCAGGAAGCTGTTCTTTTGCAGCAGTACCTGATTGGCGCTGATCTTTGCGTCAGAACTCGCTCCCAGCACGGTGATGCTGAGCGATGCCGCGCCTGTCGCAGCCGGAGTTGCGGGCCGCTCACCCTTCTTCGGCGGCGGCAGATTCGCAGGCAGCGTTACGACGACCCGCCTCTTCTCCAGTCCCACCTGGTAGCCAGCCCCGCTGGCAGCATAGAGCTCCGAGGAGGGATACTGTCCG
The DNA here is from genome assembly GCA_049588475.1 of Silvibacterium sp. Taxonomy (GTDB): domain Bacteria; phylum Acidobacteriota; class Terriglobia; order Terriglobales; family Acidobacteriaceae; genus Silvibacterium. Next base: position 7,518 of record JBAVYX010000467.1, read on the forward strand.
CGATTCGGCACAAATGCCAATGGCTGATTGCTGCCAAATGGCCGCGGAGATGGCTTGTCTCCCGCCTTCGCCTGGGCCAGAATCCAGCCTTGTCCGGCAATGAGTCCAAAGCAAACCAGAAGCCGAACAATCATGGCAATTTGGGCGATACGTATCCGACGGGTGGCAAAGCGTGACTGTCCCCTTACGCTTCCAACGACTAACATGCGAGCTCCAACTCTCGGCGCGGCAAGGCCGCCCGTCTCGACAACGGTTTTCTTTTGCGTGGGTAGCTAGTTTTTTGTTAAACGGTCAAGAACTTCAAGGCAGTAATCATAGAAATCTGGAACAACTCGTAGTTCGAATCCTCTAAGCGTTTCTGACTGACTAATACTTCTTACTTCCAAAGAGGCTGACACACTTTGGCTGACCAGCACATCTCCCATTGTGGAGATATCTGCGTCAGAATCCTCGCGGGGAGGAGGAGATCCGCGAACCTGAGGGGAAGTCTGCCGCTGATCCTGCAGTATGTGTGACTTTGTGTCAAGTGAAATCTGTATTGCAGGAAAGTAGAGAGACACAATCCTTTCCAGGAGAATGTCGCTGCCGCCAGTTTGGCAAAGAGAACATCCAGGCAGTGCATCTGCACGGATTGTTTGGAACCGACTCAACATTGACTCCTCTGGACGCTGCTCATGTGACGACTTGAACAACCCTGACATTACCTGCTCAGCGAATGCTTCCCCATATTCGAGATATCCTCGCTTGGCCACTGGAACTCCGTTCCGGCGAAGTTTCCCTGCTTTCAATCAAGACAGCGTAAACCACGAGAAAAAAGGCTCATTCCTTGTGCAAAGAAGTGGACAATCGATCTTGAGCTGCAGTATCGGCCCGGTTACTGCACTCCAACCTTCTTCATTCGCATTTCGCATTGCAGATGCTATTCTGAAGGCACACCCCCTTTTGAACGAGAGCCTTTCCACATTTTCAATGAGTTTATTAGGCCCTGAAGAGGGCGAAATCACGCAATTGCTGGCTAGGTGGAAAAGCGGCGAGCCTTCTGCGTTGGAGAATCTTGTACCGCTGGTCTACCCACGGCTCCGTGAGATTGCGGCTGCACATATACGTCGTGAGAGTACGCCTGATGTGATGCAGGCTACCTCCTTGGTACACGAGCTGTACCTGAGATTATTGGCTCAAAAGAAAGCCGAATGGAAAGATCGCGCCCACTTTTACGCATTTTCATCCAAAATCATGCGCCTCATCCTGATCGATCATGCACGCGCCAACCAGGCGCAGCGGCGAAGCGGTCAAGCGGAACATGTCCCTCTCAGCGATGACTTGCCATGGGTCGGCCTTGGCACACCTGAGTTGATTGACCTCGACAGCGCACTCGATGCTCTCGGCCAGATCGATGCGTCGTTAGTCAAGGCTATCGAACTACGCTACTTTCTTGGCTGCACAACCGAAGAAACAGCGGAGATAGTTGGCGTCTCTGTAGCAACTGTGAAACGAGATCTGAAGTTTGCCAAGACCTGGCTGTATCGCCGAATTGCGCCTGCCGAAAAGCAAATCCCTTCAAAAGTGTGAGCCATTCCTACATCTTTTTGCGCTGTTTATTTAGGGGGTCCGAGAGTTCGTGGAGGTAATTTTTGTCGTCTGTTAATCAATTTGGAAATGCCTCCCCGGAGCGTTGGCAGCGCATAAGATTTATCTTCGATGAAGTTGAGGCCGCACCTTTCGGCCAACGTGCGTCGCTTCTTGAGCTGAGATGCCAAGGCGATGCCACGCTATTAGCCGAATTGCGCTCGCTTCTCGAAGCATCCGATGCCGAAGAAGCCTTCACCGAGAGAATTTCTGATGAGGCTCGTACTCGGGAGAATTCCGCCTTCGTTTCTCGGATGATAGGGCCATATGAGCTCGATCGGCTTCTGGGACGCGGAGGGATGGGAACCGTCTATCTTGCGCACCGCGCTGACGGGCAATTTCATCAGCAGGTCGCGATCAAGCTGGTAGATGTGCCGCTCGCAACGGACCTGTTCCGCAAACAGTTCCGGATGGAGCGCCAGATACTTGCAGGACTCAATCATCCTTTTATCAGTCGATTGCTGGATGGCGGAGTCAGTGCCAACGGCGAACTTTATCTGGTGATGGAGTACATCGATGGCATTTCCCTTCTCAACTACTGCAAGGAACATCGGCTGTCGTTGCGAGGCCGATTGCTTCTGTTCAAGAACATCTGCAGCGCCGTGCAATATGCGCATCAGAACCTCGTAATCCACCGGGATCTGAAACCCGACAATATCCTCGTTTTGGAGGACGAAACTCCGCGGCTGCTCGACTTCGGTACTGCAAAGCTATTGAGCCCGCTCCCGGAGGACAGCGCAAGCGAGTTTACGATGCAGGGCCTGCGCTCGTTTACTCCTCAGTACGCAAGCCCGGAGCAGGTCCTGGGAAAGGCTATTGGGACTTCCTCAGATATTTATTCCCTCGGAGTTATCCTCTTTCATCTCCTGGCAGATGTGCCTCCATACGTGGTGCGGGAGAACAGCACTGAGGAGATGTTGCGGGTAATCTGCAGGGAGCAACCGCCAAAGCCCAGTTCCGTGGCTGCGTCTCAAGAAGTCCCAGATACCGATCTGGATAGCATTGCTCTCATGGCTCTCCGGAAGGAACCGGAGGAGAGATATCTCACGGTGGACCAGTTTGCCGCTGACATCCAGGCATGGCTGGACGAGCGGCCTGTCATGGCAAGGCGAGGAACGCTTCGCTATCAAATTGGCAAATTTGCCAGGCGAAACACGCTCGCCTTCGGCGCAGCTACTTTATTACTCGCGGCTGTACTCTGCGGGGTGACTGGCATCCTTTTGCAGTCGCGGGCAGCCAATCTCCAACGCGCGAGAGCAGAAGCAAACGCGCAGGATATGCGCGAGCTGAGCAACAATTTCCTGCATGAGATAGACGAAGCCGTGAAGGAACTTCCGGGATCCACGCCCGTTCGGCAGCTGATGGTGCAAAGAGTGTTGGAGCACTTGGATCACATGGCGGCAACGGAGGCTGGGGACCGTCTGACTCGGCTCTACCTGGTAAATGCATACATCCATCTAGCGATTCTGCAAGGGGATTTTTACGAACAAAACATTGGCGATGCATCCGGTGCGCTCACCAGTTTGAACAAAGCTCTGGCGTTTGCGAAGGTTTTGCGATCTACCTATCCCAGTGACCCTGCAGCGATGGGAGCTTTGGCATCAATTTTCGAAACACGAAGCAGGGTTCTAATCGGTATTGGCAGATCGCAGGAAGCTGTTGCCTCTATCAATCAAGCCATAACGATACTGGCAAAGGAAGCGGAGAGTCCGAATGCCACAAGGGATCATGTTGCGCGTGCCGCTGATGCTTATCATCTCTTGGGAGACTACCTGGGAGAGCCCGAGACTGCCAGCTTAGGCGAATATGCCGAAGCGCTCAATGCCTATCGAAAGTCCCTCGATTTTTACAATCGGTCACTTCTGATTGACCCGAATTTCGTACAGGGTAAGAGGGAAATTGCGCTATATCACACGTCGGTGGGTAATATTTTCCTACTCTCAGACCCGGCCGAAGCAAGAGAGGAGTTTCGAAAGTCGCTCATGCTCTGGGACGCGCTGCCGCCTATCGACCGATCCAGCGCCTCAGATAAGAGGACGATCCTCTACGCGAAGATCGGCCTGGGCAAAGCACTGACGGCGACCAGGGAATATTTACCGGCGATTGCAGCTTACGATGAAGCGCGAATATCCATCGAGCAGGGGGCATCATTAGATCCCAAAGACTTCCGTGCTCAAATCGACCTCGTCGGAATACTTGGAGACGAGGCCAATGCCTACATCGACATGGTCGATCCCACGCTGAATCCCAAGGGGCAGCAAAATAGGCGCGAGAATATGCAGAGGGCCTCAGAGCTCCTGCGGCATTCCACGGCCGTATCAGAAAAGCTTGTTGGTGTAGATCCCGGTGATCCGATTACGGCGGCATATTTGGCATACGAACGCGCGCTTCTGGGCACCATAGAACAGAGTATGGGCGGCTCAAATGACCGAATTCAATTAGCCGATGCGGGCGTTGCCACCCTGCGTAAACTTGCTTCTGCCGCCGATGCTCCCAGTGAGGTTCTTTACCGCGCAACATCGGTCATGCTCACTGTCCTCCCTCGGCGACTGCGGGACACTCGGCAGACCGTTCAATACGCCGAACGCCTGGCGGGGCTCAGTCACCGCACCGACCCGACTTCGCTCTTGCTGCTCGCTGAGGCATATCGCGCCGATGGACACATGGAAAATGCAAACGCAATCGCACACGAGGGCTTGAACCTCCTGCCGGCCCCCCAGCCTGGCAAACCCGCTATACGCTGCAGAGTCCTGTTGGAGCAGGTGATATCCGCTAGCCATTCAAACGGCTGAGATCGTCGCGCGCGATAATCATCCACTTAATGGTTGATTAGGTTTCATTGCGAAGTTTACTGCCACGAAGCTGAGGCGCTGCTGAGTTGTGAAAGTGATGGGAAAGTTAGGCAGTGATAGCGAAGAGGTTGGCGATGAACCTTGCTTCCGCAACAGCGTCACCCTTTGTTACCCATCTGACTCGGCCCTTGCGGATCATGTTCACGGTTTCTATTCCTTCGAGAGTTCGCCAAGCACTTTGAAAGGAGCCGTAACCTTTTGCCAACCAGGTCCGCTTTTTGATGGTTCGATGATCTTGTTCAATGACATTGTTGAGATACTTGCACTGGCGCAGACGAACTCGGCGGGGGAGAATACCCCCGGCTTTCAAGGCTTCCACTGCGGCCGGATAGGCCGGGTTCTTATCCAGGTAGTGTTGCAAGTTTCAAATGGAGACAAGTTTGTCGCCGAGCGTTTGTCGTGCGTTCTTAAGCTGCCAAAT
>JBAVYX010000468.1:0-2546 GCA_049588475.1 Silvibacterium sp.
TCGCCGCAACTAATAATGCGGCGACGCCTCGTAGCCCATCCAGAGCCATGTAGTGCCGCTTCATCGGTTTCCCGACCTTCAAAGTCGGTCGGACGAAATCTTCCGTGGCGGGCGACCCGGTCAAGCCAACCTGGCCGATTGAGCTGTTTTGTTCCTGGCTACCATGAACAGCCCGCAGCGGTCCTCCAGCCGTTCGGCTTTTGCCCTTACAGATCCGGGCGTGCAACGAGGTTCCATCTTATGATCATCCTGCGTTTAAGTCTTCGTATTAGAGCATTGCGTCGTCGCTCACGTCCGCTATGTCAGTCTGATCTGACGCAAGCAGAGATATTTCAAGCGCCACTTGGAAGTCATCAGCCGGATAACTCTGGTCTAGCCCATGATACCGTAAAGTACGTCGACCACTGCGTCCCGCGCACCTCGTTTCCCGCGCGCCCGATACTGTCCTTCGCGCAACATGGATAGAGTTGCGTCCAGTCTTTGTCTGCGATGCTGGGCTTGATAAGCAGACAGGCGCGCCGACAGATATTGAGCATAATCGAGATAATACTTTTCCGCTGATAAACTCTGCTGCGCCCTTTTTCCGCTAACTCGTGCCGCTACTTTTTGCGCAATGACGCGGCGCGCCGAAGCCGCAGCAACCCTGCGCCCCAGGAACGCAATCAATTCTTGCCGTTTCTTCGTCTTGAAGTCCTGATTGGCGAACGTACGCGCCAGCTCGACAAACGCGCTACGCTTGACTCTGTCGGCTGGCGACCACCATCCAACAACGCCGTTCGCATGCTGCCGATAGTGCAAGAGAACTTCCTTGATCGAAATTGTGTGTCCAAGCAACGAGGAAAGGAACCCAATCCATTGGTCGTGCCCCATTCGTTGACCCGGGTCGAAATGATCTTCGGATAATTCCCACAAGTCAGTGAACTCCAGAAGTGACCTGTGAAAGACCTGAGTGAGCCCATAACTGAACCTCCAAGGCACCTCGTGTAGCTCCAGGTATTCCCAATCCAATTCTTCGGTGATGACGTTTCCCGCATCGTCGATGAGGCGGAACCCATGTTGCAAGAGCGTGCATGGATTTCGCCTCAGATGTGACTCGACGACGGCCAATTTCTCCTTCAGCCAAATGTCGTCCTGGTCGCAGAATGAAATGTATTCAGAGCTGCATAGCCTGGCGGCCCGTAGAAAATTTTCCCGCCACCCCAATCTTCGGTCGTTGGTGAAAAGCTTAACCGGAAACGATGCCTTTCTTGCAAACCGCGCCAAAAGATCCCTCGTCCGATCAGTGGATTGGTCGTCGCATACAACTATCTCATGCGGTGGTGTGACCTGCTCATTTAGGCTGCGAAGCTGTTCGTCGAGAAATTGCTCGCCGTTATAGGTCGCCATCGCGATCGATATCACTACGGTGTACTCCGCATCAGACTATCGCCGAATCCTCTGGCGCGGATAAAGAGCGCGGTAAGAAAGCCCGCCCATTCCTCCGAGAACGCATAGGCGAAGGCCATGGACGCCGCGCCGGCGAAGGATGCGACCAGAAGCGAGAGCGCCCAATTGCCGTCAGTGAAGTGCGCCGCGACTCCGCTCCCGCCCAAGAGCACGGCTGGGCGCAATGCGGATAATACCTCCCGTCTCCGCATTCCAGCCGCCCAAAAGAGCGCCAACGCATCCACCGTGCAGCGCAGGGTCCACGCGATCGCGGCCCCATTGATCCCGAAGGTGGTGGTTAATCCCCAAAGAATGGCAAGAAACGGGAGGACTTCCACCAGATGCAGTTTGCCCGTCAGGTCGGGCCGGCCCTGACTTTGCAGGAGCGTGAAAGCGATGAACGCAAGCCCATTTATCCACGCGCCGAAGAAGAGGATTTGGGCCACCGGAGCAGCATGTACCGCGAAATCCGGGCCGATCCAGAACCTAAAGAATGTTGGCGATAGGATAATTGCGGGCGCGCATATCGCCGCATAGCCATATCCGAGCGAAGGGAGCGCACGCGAGCCCAACGCACGGGCATCCTCTGAAGATGAGCTGGACATGCGGGGAAAGAATGTGCGCGCAAGGGCGCCGGGAAAAACCTGCGTCCGGATCACAAGATTCATCGGGACGGAATAATGCGCGACCGCGGCGACTCCCATGATCGACCCGATGAGAAATTGATCGAACGAGGCCAGTAAGGGACTGATTATGCTCGATACGGAAATCCAGCCCCCATAGCCCAGCAAGGCCCGCGCTTCCCGCCGGTCAAAGGCGCGAAGCGAGAATGGCCCCTCGAGCCGATAGACGACAGCGAGCACGAACGCGACGCTCAACGCCTGGGCGACCACTGCGGTCGGGATCACGATCGTCAGCGATGGTCCGACCACAACCGCCACAATCGCAGGCGCAATTTGGCTGGCGCTCGTGCCGAGGATCTGCATCACGTTGGCGAGCAGAAATCGCTCATTGCTCTCGAGCGCTCCTATTCCGACTCCAGAAACCAGCGCCAAGGGAAAAACCGCTGCCATCCAGGGAAAAGATTTCGCGACCTCGGGCCTCAGGGCGTCTGGAATCGA
>JBAVYX010000469.1:0-9611 GCA_049588475.1 Silvibacterium sp.
CGGTTGTCCTTGGGGAAGGTAATATCGTGTCCGTGTCGCAGCCATCGGCGATACACCGAGACGGCTGTGCCATAGAACCCAATGCCCGCGGCCAGATCGCGCGAAGACCCCGCAATGCCAACCACGCGGCCGATCAGACCCATGCCGTTCGAGCCTACCGCCGTGCTCGCCGTCAGGTCGGAATCATCATCGAGCGCATGGCTAGCCAGCGCCGTCAGAATCAGAGGCACAATCACCTTACCTTGCGGCTGCGACTCTACTCCGCCCTCGGAATCCATCTTCAACCCAGCACCCGCTTTTGCCTCCACGCCGGTCACAGAGCCGATGATTTGCTGCTGGCTGCCGCCCGGCATCTGAAGCTGACGAAAATTGAAGCGCAGTTTTCCGTCGCGATGGAAAGACTTTGCCGGTTTGGCCCGCGTAATCGTCCCGATCAACACCGCGCCCTGCGGAACGATCAGCGAATGATCGCCGCCACGTACCGGCTCAGCCACCGTCGCCTGGAACGTCTGGCCTACCTTGGTGTTGAGAGAACTCAGCTCCTCGTCGAGGTATGCGTGCAGTTCGAGGTTCTTCTTTTCCCGCGAACCGGAAGGATCAGCTTGCCCGGGAGCAGGCCGCGCCGGGCTGGCCGCCGCAGAAGCTGCCGCCGGAACCACAAGTGGCTCTCGGAGTTCGCAGGTCCACATCGTTCCTTGCTGGATGCGTTCCGGATGATACGGCAGTTGGTGGTAGAGCAGTTGTTCCATCCGGTCGCCGAGGCCTGGCGAAAACAGTGCCTCTTTCATCGACGAGATCAATCCCTTCACCTCGGCTGCCACCACGGCAGCAGGCGAATGATGTTTGCCCGTAGCCGCCGAAGCAAGATGTATAACCGCAGAGCCATCGGAGGACGAAGTTGTGGACAAGAAGACGTTTGTTCCGTCCGAAAGCGTGGCGCCTGTAAAAGTGACCGTAGGCCGATGATAGGGAGTGAAATCCGCGTTGAGACGCGCGTCGTCCCGCAGTTCCCTGTTGGGCTCCAGACTTACCACCGATCCTCGCAATAAGACCCCGGCTGGCAGTGCGAGCTTGTTCTCCGTATAGACCGGATGCTCCAGCGATGCCTCAACTGGCTGGCCCACTTTCATGGGGACATGCCGCTTCAGCTTTGCTTCAATCGGCGTGCCGGCAGGGATAGTCAGCTGTTCTGACTGCGCGCTCTGGCACCATGCCGAGCGCGGAGCCGTGAGAACGCAAGGCAGAAGAATCCCCCACAGGAACGCAAAGGGCCAGCGATTTGGCACGCGGCACAAGGCAATCCAAAAGCTAGCTTGAGAGGTTCGGCGAGCTTTCGTCTGCCGGATTTGCAACATATTCCGATTCCCCGCCTGCTATGAACCTATGCGCTCAAGATGAAGATTGGCTGAAGGAGTTATGACCGTTCCGTGAGATCCTCCGGTCCTCGGCTGGCAGGATTTAATCCGTGGTTCCGCTAAGTTGAAAAGCATCCTTCCTACAGCGCTTCCGAGAATCTCATCCATGGGAAATCCAGGGGAGCCAAGGGGTTCGGGATCCTGTCAAGAGATCAGAAATCAGATGAATCCGCCATTGATCGGAGTCGTTCCGCGCTGAGTGCATGACCTTGTTCTGAAACCACCAAATCTCACCCTCACGCATAACCGCCGTTTGGCGCCTCGATAACCAGCTGCCCGCAGAACTCTCAAGAACCAGATGTTCGGGTAGACTTGTCCCCAAGGCCGGAGACGCACCAGCAGTACGCGTTGTAAAGATCCCCGTTTCAGGCGCGAGAACTGCTCGAGAAAACTCATCATGGCAGGACATCGCGAAGCCTGTCGGGTTGTCATGCAAGACTGGGCGTCGTTGATATTCTGCTCAGGGTGAGCTCGCTGATCCGCCGCGCGCAGGAAAATGCCATCGGTTTCACGTTGAACGGGTATCGCTTGGCGGCGGGTACTGAGAGTCCAGATTTCTGACATCTCTAACCTTCCCGTCTTCATGCCCGTCAAATCGCGGAACCGGAATGCCTTGATTCGATGACGGGCTTGTAATCCGTCGGCAATGTAGGAGCAGTCTCTAGAGAATAACATTCATGTGTGGCCGGACCGTCGTACTCGAACCCGTACACTCATCCAAACGTTTTTGTTAGAACGCATTGGCGCTTTGCCGGCCGGGTTTTCAGGATTTAAGCAAAAGGAAATCGAAATAATCACTTGCGGCTGCTAGTAGTCGAGGACGACCCCACAATTCGCGATTTTCTCACCAGGGCCCTCACCGAGGCTGGCTTCCGCGTAGATGCCTGTGCGCAGGCCAGGGAGGCGGAACGGCTCGCGGTGGAAGACGTGCACGACGCGCTGGTGATCGATCTCACCCTTCCAGACATGGATGGACTGGACTTGATCCATCGCCTGCGCGCTCAGGGTGTCGGCGCGCCTGTGTTGATTCTTTCGGCGCGGCGTTCGGTCGATGAGCGTGTGCTGGGTCTCGAGCGCGGCGGCGATGATTACCTCACCAAGCCGTTTGCCGTCGCCGAGGTGCTGGCCCGTGTGCGCGCTCTCTTGAGGCGAAGCACGCCAAACCAGCCGGAAGCTACGCGCCTGCATGTGGCCGATCTTGAACTCGATCTCCTTCGGCACGAGGCGCGCCGCGGTGGAATTGAATTGCAGCTTACGCAGCAGGAGTTCTCTCTGCTTGAATATCTCTGCCGAAACGCGGGCCGCGTTGTTACGCGCACCATGGTTCTCGATCATGTCTGGAAGATGCGCTTCGATACATCCACCAACATTGTCGACGTGCATATCCACCGGCTGCGGAATAAAGTGGACCGCGAATCCGAGCATCCCTTGATACGAACTATGCGTGGCGTGGGCTATGTTCTCAAGGATTAGCGGCTCGTTCTACCGCACCGCAGCGTGGCGGCTTGCGCTGCGCAGCACTATTGTCTTTGCCGCCAGCAGCGCCCTGGTATTTATTTTGATGTATGGCTTGGTCGCGCGCACTGTCCGCGATCGCAGTGACTCATGGCTCGTAGGTGAGAGTGAAACATTGAGGCAGGTCGCCCTCACCACTCCAAAAGACGCAGTCTACGGGCGCATCGTGGGAGAGGTCGCTGAGATGGCCACGCAGGAATTTGCCTATGACGGCCACGGCAACCACTCTGCCGGGGACACAGTGTTCTTTTTCAAAAGCGGCGAATCCGGGCAGGCGCCGTTGTGGGTCGGACCGACCGGAAGTCAGGCCATCCTCGACAACATTCAGAAGCTGAGAGTTCCCGAGCGATCCGCGGTGTCCATGAATGTTGAGGGATGGAGCTTGCCATTCCGCGTGGTTGCCGTCGATCTAGGTCCGGGCGCCGGCAGAATCTACCTGGGACTGCAGGATTCAAGCGCCAGGACCATGCTCACACGCCTCCTCTTCTGGTTTCTCCTAGGTTGGATATGCATGGTAGCTTTCGGCTTTATGATCGCCGTCCTCGGATTGCGCAGCACGCTCAAGCGTATCGACGCCATCACCAGCGCTGCCTCCAGCATTGGGACAGGCGATCTCAGCAGCCGGGTCGCTTCGGCCAGCAGGCCAAACGATGAGATTACCCGTCTGTCGCGCACATTCAATACCATGCTCGACCGTATCTCCGCGTCGGTGAATCAATTGCGAACCCTCTCCGATTCGGTCGCGCACGACATGAAGAGCCCGATTACCTCTGTCCGTGGTGATCTTGAGGCGGCGCTCTCCACCGAGGATCAATGTCTTTCACGGGAATTAGTGGCCGGAGCGATTGAAAACCTCGACCGTCTTTCCGAAATCGTCACCACTTCACTCGATGTTGCCGAAGCCGAGGCTGGCGCACTCCACCTACGCCGTGAGCCATCCAATCTCGCAGATCTTATCCACAGGGTTACCGAACTTTATGCGCCGGCATTCAGCGAGCATCGCCAGACCCTAACCACCACCGCCAGCGAACCGGTTAATGCTATGCTCGATCAACGCTTCCTGATTCGCCTGCTGTCCAATCTGCTGGAGAACGAACTGCGATATGCCGGCGAGGGCGCGCAAGTTTCGATCAGCCTCGTCGAGTCCGAGGGCCGGGCGCAAATCAAGGTGAGCGACAATGGCCCGGGATTCCCGCCCGATCTTCTTGACAAGATCTTCCAGCGCTTTGCAAAGGGCGACGAATCGGAGGGACACGGACTTGGACTGGCTTTCGTCAGGGCTGTAGCCTTTGCGCATGGCGGACGCGCCTGGGTCCGTAATCTGAATTCGCCCGGTGGCGCCGAGATTCTCGTGGAGTTTCCGACGCTCGCCCCGCGCGCAAATCCCGGCTTCGCAGGCTCTGGATCTCTGCACGAGCTGTTTTCCTAGTTGGCTAGATTCCCCACGAGAGTACCCGAAGAACTTGCGCTGTTCGGACGAGAGCTCGATCAAGACGTTGCCACGGCCCCAGCGGCGGATGTTGTTCTCGGCTTCGGCGACGTCGCCACACATCTTTGCGATCATCCGGAGAAGCGGTTCCTCAGATTCAATAGAGCGCCACTTTGTGACGGTCTGGCAGTCCTCGGCCAGGAAATGGAACGATCATTCAACAAGGCGGCCATGGAAGTCAGGGTTGTGGTTTCGGCTTTTCTAGCCCACTTCGATCGACAGAGAAACCTTCCACAACGTAGACCCGTGCGGATCGGGTTCTGCAGTATTTACCTTAGTTGCCGTAAATTGCTGTTTGCCCGACTGCGGGCTGTCAAACAGCGAAATCAGATTGATTCCCAGCTATTGAATCCCAGCTGCGGCGAGTACCAAAACTTGCGAATAATGATCATCGGCAGGTCGTTTCCAAATACTCCCGGGTTCCCGGTTGTGGTTTCTCTGAAGCCATGGGGACATGCCGCTTCAGCTTTGCTTCAATCGGCGTGCCGGCAGGGATAGTCAGCTGTTCTGACTGTGCGCTGGCACCATGCCGAGCGCGGAGCCGTGAGAAAGCAAGGCAGAAAAATCCCCCACAGGAACGCAAAGGGCCATTGAGCCAAATCCGATTACCCATCGGTAAATAGCGGCACAGAAACTGAAGACCTTACGAACCTCACCCACGCCGAGGTTTTTGGCACGTAGGCGAAAGAGGCGGGCGAAGTCAGCGGCTCGCATTAATGTGACTGGATAAGGAGGTCGACTGCCTGGGGAATCGAAAGATTTGCCGGTAACGGTTTGAAGTTCTTGTGCTCAGCCTCTAGGTGACGGCTGAGGGTCTTAAAGTAGATGACACGCCCGTCGATCCGGGTATCTACGGACGTGGTTTTCCACACGCCCGACGCGACGGGATTGCGAATAATTACGAAACGACTTCCGCTATGGATCGTCGCCAAGAGACCATAGCCAAAGGAAACGTCGCCTGTGAGATGCCCTTCCAGATAGTGGAGACGAAGAGCGCGCGGATCGACTAGCATAGTGCCAGACATTCCATGCAGGATGCGTTCTTCGTAGTTTCGGGGAACATAAGATGGGTTCGGGTAGTAATTGATGCGAAGCCATGATCCATCGTTTCCGCCGCTTTGAAATAGAAACGTGCTGGGTAGTAGTTCGAACATCTGCTGCGCGCGCTGCTCATCGGTTTTCTGTGTCTGCTCGTGCCCAGTAAATGGCCTAGGATCCTCGGCAATCGCTTTGAGCCGAGCGATCTGCTGACGACTGCGGTCTTCGGAAAGTGGCTTACCATCCTCCGAGAGGAGATAACGCAGTCTCCCCTGTGCCACCTCTGCGACGCGTTCGGTCCACAAGTGCCCGGCGGTGCGGTCCGATTTTTCGATGGATAAGTAGGCGAACGGCGGCCTGTGCTGCGCGGCTTCGTGTTCGTTTGCGACAAGCGTTGTGATTGTCCGCTGAAGACTGGAATCAGTTTGTCCATATGACTGTGAGTTCGCACAGCAAAGAACACACGCTAATAAGGCGACGAGCACTAAAAGGCTCTGCGATGGCCCCAAAGAGACTTGAACTTCCACGACGTGAGGTTAAGAGAAGTAACTTAAGGAGCGCTTAAGAGTTTCCGGTGTTGCTTCAGTTGACGTGGATCGATCACGTTCCTGCTTCTCTCCGCAGGATATCTGTGACGTATCTGTTACAGATGCCGTGTCTGTTACCGACGAAGAGGCGCTGGAGACGTTACAACGGGAGGGATCTGGCCACTCGGCTGCTAGACGAGTCAGTTCCGCTATTTCTCCGGAAGACAGGTTGTCCAGTCCAAACGCGCACGAGCACACAGTGCGCCAAAGTAGTTTCAGGTCGGTCCACAAGGTGGCACTTTGCATGTATTCAAGGTCGAGCCGGGCCTTCCTAGGCTTAATGCAGATTTTGTAAAAGGCCTCGAGCTGATAAGGAGGGATTCTGGAAAGGATTCCCTCCTCACCGCGAAATAAAAGCGTCGCCATTCCGGTAATGCCAGGGCGACAGGGCAGGTCTAATCCTTCATGGTGTGGCAATTTAGGGCGCGGGCCAACTAGGCTCATATTGCCCTTTAGCACGTTCCAGAATTGCGGCAGTTCGTCAAGCTTATAACGGCGCAGTATTGCACCAATCGGTGTAATTCGGGGATCTCCACTCACCGTAATCGCGGGCCCGGGGGAATTTTCCACGCGCATCGAGCGAAATTTATAAAGCATAAATTCTTCCCGGTTGCGGCCGGCTCGACGTTGTCTGAATAGCACCGGACCCGGAGAACTCACCCGAACGAGAAGCATGACCAGCAGCATGGCGGGAAACAAAACGAGCAGGGCAATCGCAGCAACCGCGCTGTCAAAAAAACGGCGCACAGCCGACACGATCCACGGACTGGCATCGGATCCTGCCCCCGCGGCAGGTAACCCGGGTCTGGCTGCATCCGAGTCAATGGCTGACTGTCCCTCACGGCCATGGTGGGACTGTTCCGTTCCGGCTAGAGTGGGAGCAATATCGGTCGTGTCAATAATTTGAGGCCCTACAATCGAATGTGCGCTCTTCAATCGCCGAGTTTGTCTGTGCTGCGGTCACCTGAGCCGAAGCTGCCGTGCCATAAGGCGCCGCATACGCAATCAGTACAAGCCGCGCGGCAGCACAGGATTTCGTGTAAATCTGTGAACTCTCATTCAGCTATAGATTATGGAAGGCAACGTTAATTTCTGCTGAAGGCTGCGCTCCCGCCATTGCGAGACATATTCGGGCACTACGACGATGATAGGCGATCATGGCGCAAGCACCCTGGACATTTGGCTTACCGCGCTTTGTCCCTGAAGCTATTACGATGATTCTTTTCTTAAGGTTCTCTTCAGCCAAAATTCATCTGCCATCAATGCAATTACTTTGGACACTCTAGTACTTATAGTGACCGGAGGTACCTATGAAAAAAGCAATCGCTCTCCTCTCCCTGGCGATCGTCTGTTCGGCAGGCACCGCAATCGCCCAGGACAACAACTTCGATCACGGCTCCATCAAGCGCGTTCTTCTCATCAGCATCGATGGCATGCACGCCGTGGATTTCGCGAACTGTGTGAAAGGCGTCAGCACTATTAACAATGGCGACCCCTACTGCCCAGCGCTTGCCGCCCTCGGCAAGACCGGGGTCAATTACGTCGCCGCTTCCACCTCAAAACCCTCCGATTCCTTCCCCGGCCTGACGGCGATCGTCACCGGCGGAAGTCCAGCTCTTACGGGCGTTTATTATGACGTCGCCTATTCCCGCAATTATGACGCTCCTGCGCTAACCACCGGCAACGGCCTCGCGGCGGGCCCCTGCACACCCGGCGCGACCCCGACCGGCACGACGACCGAGTATGAAGAAGGCATCGATATCGACCAGACGAAGGTGAACGGCGGCGCTCCCGGGGCGGCCCTGACTGACGGGGGCATCAACTCCATCAATCCCAAAAGACTGGTCCGCGACCCCAGTAAGGGCTGCGCTCCCGTTTACCCGTGGGAATTTGTTCGTGCCAACACCATCTTCAGCGTCATCCATCACCTGGGCGGATACGCGGCGTGGTCTGACAAACACCCCGCCTACTCGTCGGTTGCCAGCGGCATTGGCCCCACGGCTCTCGACGACTTCTACGCGCCGGAAATCAACTCGAATGTGATTGCTCTTCCGGCTGTCCAGACGCCTACCGGCTTATCCTGCACAACGATTCCCGATCCTGGTTCAGACCTGACCGCCTGGACCAACAGCTTCCAGAACATCCAGTGCTATGACACCCTGAAGGTCAACGCAATCCTGAACGAAATTGATGGTAAAGACCACCTCGGCCTTAAGAAGACCCAGGTACCCAACATCTTCGGCATGAACTTCCAGGCCGTCAGCGTCGGCCAAAAGCTCGTGGAGAAGAGCAACAATACCAAAGGCGGCTACCTCGATGCGGCTGGAACGCCATCGGAAGCGCTGCTCGGCGATATGAAATTCGTCGACGCGTCCATCGGCGCGTTTGTCAACGAGCTCAAGGCCAGGCATCTGTATGACTCGACGCTCATCGTCATTACCGCCAAACACGGCCAGTCGCCCATCGATCCAAACCACTACGTCTCCCAGCTCATCACCGGCTCTTCGCCGGCGACCATGCTCGCCAGTTACCTTCCGTGGTCTGAATCGCCCGCCAATCCCAACGGCATCGGACCCACGGAAGACGATGTCTCACTACTCTGGCTGACGAACTCTTCCGATGCCGAAGCCGCCGCCAAGATGCTCGGACTGAACCAAACCCTGCTCGGCCTGGGGGAGGTTTTCTACGGCCCGACGGTCGCGCTCAACTATAACGACCCAACCGTGGATCCCCGTACCCCGGACATTATCGTGGCCCCGAGGGTCGGCGTCACCTACTCCGGCAGCACCGCGAAGCTGGCGGAGCACGGAGGGTTCGCCCATGACGACACCAACGTCATACTGCTTCTCTCCAACCCCAGCTTCAACGCTAAGACGGTCCGCACCTCCGTTGGCACCGCCCAGGTGGCGCCAACCATCCTCAAGTCGCTCGGCATCGATCCCGCACAGCTGTTAGCGGTTCGTGTCGAAGGGACTCCTGTTCTTCCGGACGTCGATCTCCAGTAACCCGCCCGCAAGAACCTGATCAGCTGACAGCGGACGCTCCTGCACCGGGGTGTCCGCTGTTTTGTTGGCCTAAGAACTCCAACTCAAAATTCCCGCGGTAAACGCCAGCCGTCGGCCTACGATCACCTGAAAACAGGACATCCCAGAGCTAGTCTTGAAGTGGCATGAGGTCGCGAATGTTTCGATGCCGCTTATTTCTTCGCTGGAGACGAACGCACCGCCGAAGAATCGAGAGGAAGAAACAGCCAAGGCGAGGGAGCAGGGTGACGCGAGGTTTGAGAACTCTGGTCGGTCCTTATGTATGTTATTTGACCTTCGAAACTCGTCGCTGGCGGACGAGAACGTCGATCCGATGCGACTCCGCTTCGGTCTCCGCAGCTCTCAGAGGATGAGACATAGCCTGTACGGGCACGATGGGCGGCCGGTCATGAGTCTCTGCTGCGATGTTTCTCAACTGTTCTGAGCTTACGAGTATTGCCCGAGATCAGTATCCCCTGGATGGATTGAAGTTGTAAGAGATTTGAACACCCTTGCCATTTGGGGTCCGAACAGAGGAGACCGA
>JBAVYX010000470.1:0-14689 GCA_049588475.1 Silvibacterium sp.
CAGTGCGGAGGTAGAGCTCCGGGTCCAGCCCGTTGAGCTTCGCCGAACCGATTAGCGAGTACATGGCCGCGGCACGCTCACCGCCGCAATCAGATCCGCAGAAGAGGAAGTTCTTGCGTCCAAGAGCTGTCTTGGCTCAGCGTGAAATGGAGAAGCAAAGTTCTCCGTTAGTGTAGATTTCGCCCCTTCGGGGCGGGGATTTTCAAGGTATGGGGGTCTATCGTCCGATGACAGATGACTTCCTCCCGTCAACGTGCAACGCGGGAGAAGGACCTCCCGCGCTGCTGAGCATCGGCTCGATGAGCCCTCCGGGTTATCCCTCAGCATGGTTGCATCCCTGCAGAGCCTGCCTCCGTTTCACCCGGCAAGTTCATTTTAGCTCCGCCGCGCCCTGCTGTTCTCAACTTCCGTCGTGAGAATCAGGACTACCGAACAGGGAAACCTCTCACCATGTGGGCAGCTGCTGCAACCCTGCCTTCATTTTTGAGGTTTGGGTTGCGAGGGCTGTTGTTGTTGTGGCCGCGGGCGGCTTGCACGCGGGACGATACCGTTCATCCGCAGGTACTCGACCATCTGACCGTAGTGATCCTTCGGATGGAAGGAGCCGATAATGGCGATTGCGAGACGCGTTGAGAGGAATGGGGATACGGGCTTGGGCAGCGGCGTGACCTCGTTTTCGGAGGTGATCCCGGAAATGGCCCGATGGCCGAGCGCGAACGAATCTTTAAGATACTGCACAATTTCGGCCTTGGTTCTCAGCGTCGCGGGGCCGTTGGCATTTTCTTCAATGGAGTTAGTGTCTATCGTCTCGCCCATGAGCGGGCCAAAATAAAGGTGATTGGCCCAGCCGATGTGTTTCACCTGTTCAGCGAAAGTGCGTACGCCTTTAAACTCGCCATTAGTAGGCGCGAAGGAATACTTGTCTTCGGGCATAGCTTCAGCAGCGGAAACGACTTCCTGCTCGACAACACCATAGAGCATGTTGAGGACAGAAGTGACGGTGGGCGGTTGTTGCTGGGCCGTTGAGCCGATCATCAGACGCTCCTTGTTTCATGGAGTAAACGACAAAATCTTACTGCTTCTGTGGCCAGAGAAGTCATCCGCAAGTTTTTTACTGGCCGCTCGCTGCAGCAGCTGCTCCACCAACTATGCTAGCGAGATCCCGGCAGCTAGCCGCCTCGTTCTTCACGCAGCTTGCTGGCGGCGACTCTGACGTTCGTGTCTGGCGGCTTCCAGCTTACGGTCGCGCTCAGTGTGAATCTCGACCTGTCGGCCTGCAAGCATATCGTTTGGCGTCACATATCCGATGGCGCTGTGCAACCGGACGTAGTTATAACGGTCCACATACTGTTG
This sequence comes from Silvibacterium sp., assembly GCA_049588475.1. GTDB lineage: Bacteria > Acidobacteriota > Terriglobia > Terriglobales > Acidobacteriaceae > Silvibacterium. The sequence goes on from JBAVYX010000470.1 coordinate 1,354, forward strand.
GATCAGGCGTTTTGCATCTTCGAGCGAAAGCGGCGTTCCCGGTCGAATGCATTCGCTTTTCAGCGACTTGTGCCAGCGTTCTAGGAGGCCCTTGCATTCCAGGATTCCAGGCAGGTCACGGGCAAGAAATGTGATCGATGTGGGCTATCGGCGCGAAGAAATCTTGGCTGGGATTCAAAGGGCGAAAAGGCGATCAGTGAAGACTTTCGAGCATCACTCACGTCGCGTGTCAATCCCTACGCGAACCCTACACAATCTGCAGTTTCAGATATTGTGTCAGTCTTAAAGACAGTTCAGTTCGGGGACGGGCTGATTCGAAATAAATTTTACAATCTGGCAACTTCTCCCTTGCGTACCGGTAAGATCTCGCCCATCAAAAGTGATATGCGGAAACAACGGCTAGACTCGTGGCTATGGATATCGCTGCTTCGGCACCTCGGGTAGCGGCCTGTTTTGCTTTGTTTGTAGGAATAAACAAAATATCATTCGACTGGAGCGGTATATCGGGAGCCTTCGAAACCAGGATTTTATCGAGGGGTACGGGAATCTCCTTGTTTCCCTCGGGCGTTCGCCGTACGATACGCGCGTTCGAGGTCTTGGCTACCTTCGTAGTGCCATGGGCCATGGCAACGACCTTCATGACGGTGTACGGGCCTTTTTCGTCCATTAGGAACCCACTCGGGCTGTTTACCTCTCCGACGACATAGACGACACCCGCCTTTGAAACGATGATCGTGTCCCCCTGCTGCACGTAAACATCCCCTGCAAGCGACTGCACAGGGTCGTTCGTGAGCATCACAATCTGCGGTTCTGTGCTGTTCTTGTGTGTGATCGTTACCACTTGTCCCGCACTCGCGGTTGTACCTCCGGCTTCTGCGAGAATGTCAAAGAGCTTCCCTGCCCCCACAATCGGATAGATCCCGGTCTTTGCGACCTCACCCATCAAAACAACGCCGCTGGAGTAACTGGTAATAACGATGCTCACATGCGGGAACTTTAACACGGCGTTCACTAGATAAGCATTTTCCACTACGCTCTGCGCGTCTTCGACATGCATACCAGCGATATGCACATACTTGATGAGAGGCATGTAAATATTACCGCCGCTGTTCACTACGGCCCTCTGGGAAAGGTCTGGGGCGCCGAAGACGGAGACATCGAGGACGTCGCCTGGGGAGATCATGTAATGCGCCTGATCGGCGGCTGGCAACGCCATGCCGGTAGAAGGCGTGGTTGCGGGATTCAGCGGTGTCGTTGAAGATGTTGAGGGCGGAAACGTTGAAGAGGGCTGGTCGTTGACTGTGGCCTGAGCGGTGGCTTGAAGACCGAAAAGCAGTATGGAGATTAAGCCGAAGATCGTTTCCGAACAGAGTCTTAGCGGCTTGGGAGACATAGCGTATACACGGGGCCCGGGCATGAAAACGGAGCGCAAATTTGTGTTCCCCCCCAACTGCGCTGCGAGTATACCATACAGATGTGCCGCTTGAAGGGCGCCAAATATCGCTCCAGAATGTGGTAAAAGTCAATTGAACTTCAACAGGCTGTGATGATATCTGGGTCAGATCCTGAAGATCCCGAAATTTCCGACGAAAGCCCCATTGAGGCTGCGAGCGACGCTTCCGCAACGAGATCTGACTCCGGCCAGACCGAGCCCCGTCCCTCCATCACTGTCCGCCGCAAGAGAAGACGGCGAAATATCGCGCCCCTCAGCACAGAATATTCAAGGACGCACGCGAGTCCGCCTTACATTGCCCCTGAGTCAGGCGTTGTTTCAGGAATGCGGAGGAGACGCTCCAGGCGGCGATTTAGTCAGCGCAATTTTCGAAGAGTGTTGAGAATCATCATGTTCTTTGCAATCCAGGTTGTGTTTATCGTGTTGCTTGTTTTTCTTTGGATGAAGATCTCGGCCAAAGTCAACGAGTGAATTGTTGAACTGCTGACTCTTAACTACCCTGCATGTACAAAGTCACAGCAAGGGAGTCACATTACATGCAGGCTTCCTCGAAAAGTGATGGAGGAGCCAGCGGAACTCGTGGATAAAGCGTCGACTCGCGGCTTTCCACAAACAGTTCAATGTTTTCAGGATCGAGTACCAAATCCTTAAAGATGTAAACAGCCGACTGGGCAGGAACAAGCCAGGGTAGACGGCGAGTCGTTAAATGCGCCTCATTCTTGCGTACGAATTCCCAGTTAGCATACTCCGGATAACGATCTCGATGATGGTAGAAATATTCCTGCCTATTCAGATCAACCCCGCAAAGGACAATACGCTTATAGCCCATGAGGACGGCAAGCGTCATCATAGCGATGACTGAGCCACCGTACTTAAACAACCACGGCGTGTTGGTGCATGGTCTAAAGGCCCCGATGGAACGCATGTACCTGATTCCAGCTCGGAGTTCCTCTTCATTGCGAGCAACGACCGGCATCGAAAAGCTAACATAAAGGTTTTTCTTTATGCCTTCAGGAAGCTCAAAGAGCATCTGCCGCGGACCGAGCGGTCGCACCTCGCTAACAATTTTCACGGTATCAGAGTAGGCCTCAGATCTTCGCTCAAGAAGCTGTCGAAAAGCATCATAGGCGACAGGGTGGTCGTGATATGTCATGATTTCAAAGGAAAGTAATCGGGGCACAAAGGGATGCGCCGGCCAAAAGTTCATGCCCACGCTATCGTGTCGTCCAATGATTCGCCATCTGTCATCAGAGATGTCGTTAATGGACCACGCGCTGCCAAGTATGAATAGTGTTTCGCTACGTTTCAACCCGCGCAGATCGAGTGTTTCAAACAGAGGCAGGCCCGCGTAAGCGGCTGCTTTTGCTGCGCGTGTGGCCTCCTGGCGAAGATGTACATGATGATACAACGGGCACAACAATGGATGAGGGAGCTGCTTGGCTAGCGACTTGATCATTCCATCCTTTGAACCAGCCTGATTCAACAGCTGGAGACGATGCGATTCCTGAATTTAAGATAACGTTGACAACGCGCTTTGCGCCATGATGTTCTCTTGTGAGAATGTGGACAATGAAATCCGCAAGGCGCTCCAAGACATTGATGTGAAGGCTCTGTGTTCCCTAATTGCTGGTGATATGGCGCTGTTGAATTCGACTCCTGACTGTCCAAAGAATAGACCTACAGGTGCGGTCGGACAGAGGGGAACTTGAGGCCGCCGCTGTAGAGGTTGTGCCTACCCGGGATCCGGGCTGGATAGCAAGAGAAAGTGGGAGAGTCGTCATTGCAGGTGCCGATGCCAACCCCAGAAGCTCCGCTCATTGGTATTGAGAGCAGTCTTCGCGATACCATGTTGGTGATCGACTCGCACGCGAAGGGTATGGCCGTCGTGGTTGATGAACAACGACGGCTCTTGGCCACAATTACAGACGGAGACGTTCGGCGTGCGCTCCTTGCGGGAATGGAAATAGATGAGTCGATCCTCCATCTAATGCCGTGGTATCCGAACCGAAATCCAAATCCTCCGATAACTGCGCAAGTTGGAACACCTGAGGCAACCCTGCTGTTGCTGATGCAAAGCTACAGTATCCGCCAAATCCCGCTCCTTGACAAAAAGGAGCGCGTTTGCGGGCTCGCTGTCCAACATGAGCTTCTTCAACAACGCGAACTGCCGGTCAGAGGCGTAATCATGGCTGGTGGTTTCGGCGAGAGACTGAGGCCTTTGACAGAAGTTGTGCCAAAGCCAATGCTTCCGGTCAATGGACGCCCTTTATTGGAACACATGCTCTCGAAACTCCGCCAGGCGGGAATTCGCTCAGTAAGCATCACGACGCACTATCTGGGTGAAAACATCATTCAATACTTCAAGGATGGCTCCGAATTTGGGGTAAACCTGAGTTATATCAAAGAAACAGCGCCTCTCGGCACAGCGGGGTCACTTGCGAATATGTCCGCTGAAACGGCCCCCCTCCTTGTTCTGAACGGCGACATACTTACCGGGGTGGATTTCCGGGCAATGCTCGACTTTCATCGCGAAAACGATGCAAAGTTAACGGTTGGGGTTCAACAATATCGCATCGAGATCCCTTTCGGAGTATTGGAAACAGAAGGTGTGTGTGTAAAGAGCATTTCCGAAAAGCCACTGTTTCGTTACCTCATCAATGCCGGCATCTATCTTGTAGATCCTTCGATCTGCCACCTGGTGCCGGCAGGTCGGAGATTCGACATGACTGATTTTATCGAGGCGGTCATCGAGTCAGGAGATAAAGTCATTAGTTTCCCGGTTCGCGAATATTGGCTCGACATTGGGCGTCCCGAGCAGTATCAGAAGGCCGAAGCGGACGTATCCAAGGGGATTGTTTGACGATGCCTGGCTGGAAAGGTCGCAGCGTGCTTGTGACGGGCGCGGGCGGCTTCATTGGAAGTCACCTTGCAGAACGCCTCGTGAAGCTCGGAGCCCGTACTCGGGCGCTGATTCGTTATGCCTCAAGTGGCTCACAGGGCTGGTTGGATCGTTCGCCGTTCAAAGTCGAGATGGAGATCATCAGGGGTGATGTGCGTGATCCGTGGCTCATCTTCAACGCGCTTGAGGGGGTTGAGGTTGTCTTCCATCTGGCAGCCCTCATCGGTATCCCTTACTCATACCTCGCTCCTCACTCTTATATGAACACCAACGCGGATGGCACGCTGAATGTTCTGGAAGCGGCACGGCGGCTTGGTACCCGGCGCGTTCTCTGCACCTCGACGAGCGAAGTGTACGGGAGCGCGCGCTATCTCCCGATTGATGAGAATCATCCGCTCCACGGGCAGTCCCCCTACTCTGCGAGTAAAATCGCGGCGGACAAGATGGCTGAAGCCTACTACCTTTCCTTCGGAGTTCCCGTTTCGATTGTGCGGCCCTTTAATACCTATGGGCCCCGTCAATCGACGCGGGCGGTGATCCCGACCATCCTTGCTCAGGCACTTGTCAACGAGAGAGTGCGGCTCGGAGCATTGCTGCCAACGCGGGATTTTAACTTCGTATCTGATATCGTAGAGGGGTTCATCGCTATCGCGTCTGAGGAAAAAGCGATGGGTGAAGTCGTCAACCTCGGATCCGGAATTGAAATATCTATTGGCGAACTGGCCATCGCAATTGGGAAGTTGCTGGGCAAACAATTGATTTTGGAAACCGACACCCAGCGGCTCCGGCCCAAAAAGAGTGAGGTGAACCAACTCTGCGCCAGCGCGGCGAAAGCTGCCGAGCTATTCGCATGGAAGTCGAAGATCCCCCTGGAAGAAGGATTGCATCAGACGATTGAATGGTTTAGAAACAATCCGTCTGCAGGTCGCTCGGACACACATGCCGTGTGACAGGGCTCCTAAAGGAATCACCATTCCCGGGTGAACATGATTATTCGCTGGACCGGGATGTTTCCAGGCTCATCTAAGCCTTAGACTTTCACCGGGGACGACTTGGCAGAGCAGCGAATCAGGGACGAGATGCAAGATTAGGAGGAAGAGCCCCATGGGTGTTGACAGGTCAGAATGTTCTCCGTGAATATCATTAGCTGAAGTTCCGGCGTTCGCTCCCGCGCCGCCGGCCAGTGACGAATTCAAGAAGCAAGTTTTAACCGACATGCGGATGGCAAAACAATAGGCCGGAGGATAGAGCGCCTCATGTGCTTTCAGGATAAGGTTGTTCTTGTTACAGGTGGCACCGGGTCATTTGGCAAGAAATTCGTCGAACACATGCTCAAGCACTACAAACCTCGCAAATTAATTGTTTTTAGCCGTGACGAACTCAAGCAACATGAAATGCGGCTTGTGTTTCCGGATTCGCCGGACTCTCCTATTCGTTATTTCCTGGGGGATGTTCGTGACCGCGAGCGTCTTTATCGCGCCTTTTCCGGTGTGGATATTATTGTTCACGCCGCTGCACTCAAACAGGTTCCAGCGTGCGAGTACAACCCTTTCGAGGCTGTGCAGACCAACATTCTTGGTGCCAAGAATGTGATCGACGCGGCGATTGACTGCGGGGTCAGCAACGTACTTGCGATCAGCACGGACAAGGCAGTTAACCCCGTCAATCTCTATGGGGCTACGAAGCTCTGCGCGGAAAAAATATTTATTCAGGCGAATTCGTACTCAGGGCGTGACGGTTGTCGCTTCAGCTGTTCGCGGTACGGCAATGTAGTGGGTAGCCGCGGCAGTGTCGTCCCCGTGTTTCTTGAACAGCGCAAGACGGGTGTAGTCACAATCACCGACGAACGAATGACGCGATTTTGGATAACACTCGATCAGGGCGTCTCATTCGTGACTAGCTGTATCGAAGAGATGCGAGGAGGAGAAATTTTTGTTCCTAAGATCCCGAGTATGCGGCTCACCGAACTCGCCAAAGCGGTTGCGCCACAATGTGACACGAGAGCCATTGGCATTCGTCCCGGAGAAAAACTTCATGAAACTCTAGTTTCAGAGGATGAGGCGCGACACACCGTGGAGACCGAATCGATGTTTGTGATTCAGCCTGCTTTTCCTTGGTGGGATGCCCAAAACTGGCAGACCGCGCGTCCCTTGGCTGAAGGATTTTCCTATGCGAGTGATACCAACGACGATTGGCTAACGACAGATCAATTCTGGAGCCTCTTCGATGAGCACAGCAAAACGGAGCTATCCACCTCTAGCGATTCACGGTGGTAGGCCCGTTCGCGCAAAGTTTCTTCCCTATGGTCGGCAGATGGTCGAAGAGGAAGACATTGCGGCCGTCGTCGATGTGCTGCGCTCGGATTGGTTGACTACGGGACCGAAGGTCAAGGAATTCGAAGAAGCCCTGGCGTCTAGCGTAGGCGCTCGCTATGGGGTCGTTTTCAGTTCGGGAACGGCAGCCCTACATGCGGCAGCCTACGCCGCTGGTCTGGGACCTGGAGATGAAGCGATTACTACGTCGCTCACTTTTGCAGCCACAGCGAACTGTGTGTTGTACAACTGTGCGATACCGATTTTTGCGGATGTCTGTTCTGACACTCTTAATATCGACCCAGAGCAGGTACGCCAACTCATCTCTGCAAAAACTAAAGCCATTTTTCCAGTGGACTACGCTGGACACCCCGCTGATATGGCCGCACTTATGGATATCGCCAGCGAGCGGGGATTAATCGTCATTGAAGATGCGGCTCATTCCTTGGGCGCGGTGTATAACCATCGACCGGTTGGTTCGCTGGCGCACATGACGATGTTTAGCTTCCATCCTGTAAAGCACATCACGACCGGGGAAGGCGGTATGGTTGTCACGAACCATGAAGAATTTGCACACCGACTGCGCCTTTTTCGCAGTCATGGTATCGACAGCGACGCGCTCGAACGCCGCATCGCTGGGCAATGGTATTACGAAATGATAGATCTTGGTTACAATTACCGCCTGCCTGACATCAATTGCGCTCTTGGACTGTCACAATTGAGAAGACTGGATGAAAATCTTGCTCGACGACGAGAAGTGGCAACGCGTTACGACAAGGCTTTTCGTGAAAATGACTCAATTCTTACCCCGCGCGTTCGCCCTCTCATCGAGCCTGCCTGGCATTTATATCCGGTCCGCGTAGCCGAGGGATTAAGTCGTGCTGAGGTCTTTAGGGCTTTGCGGGCGGAAAACGTAGGCGTAAATGTTCATTACATTCCCGTTCATTTGCACCCGTATTATCGCCGGCGCTTCGGATATCAGAACGGCACATGTCCGGTGGCAGAGAAAGCATATTCACAACTCATCAGTTTGCCGATGTTCCATGCAATGAGCGATGCAGATGTGAATGACGTTATTGAAGCTGTCGACAAGGTTACGGAGGGCCTTAGGGCGAACGCAAATTGACCAACGCTAGTGAACAATTGGCAACCTGGCAAGGAGAATTCGGAAACGCCTATACAGATCGCAATGTGATCGATTGGCGGGCGCGTATGCCTGCCTTCAAAAAGTCGTTGGACGGTCTGGAACTCGAACGCGTGTTAGAGGTCGGCTGCAACCGCGGTCACAATCTTCAAGCTTTATCGGAAATTCTTAGAGACAGCTCTGAAATATTCGGGGTCGAGCCGAATGCACACGCGCTCGCCATTGCACGAGGTGCGAGCGACAAAATCAGCGCGGTACCCGGCACGATTTACGATCTTCCATTCAAAGATGGTTTTTTCGATCTCGTATTCACCGTAGGTGTGCTGATCCATATTCCCACAGATCGACTGCCAGCAGCTCTTCAGGAGATTTGGCGTGTCAGTCGGCGATATATTCTTGCGGCGGAGTATTACGCTCCATCCGACACCGCAATCGAATACAGGGGCCGGAATGATTTGTTATGGAAACGAGATTTTCTGAAGCACTACGAATCAACGGTTCCAGGTTTGAAACCCGTCCGCAGTGGCTTCTGGAATTTGGAGGACGGCTTTGATCGTACGCACTGGTGGTTGCTGGAAAAGACCTGCTCTCCGATCATATGAATATTGTAGTGATCATCCAAGCTCGTGTTGGTAGCACGAGGCTCCCTGGGAAGGTTTTGAAGGACATTGAAGGCATGCCTATGCTTATGCGAGTCGTCAATCGGGTTCGATGCGCAACGTTGCCTAGATCCGTCGTTGTGGCCACGTCGACCGAATCGGGAGACGATGCTGTTGCGAACCTATGCGCTGAAAATGAGACAGTTGTTTTCAGAGGAAGTGAGATGGATGTTCTCGATCGTTACTACAAGGCGGCACGTGAATTTGTCGCCGACATCGTCGTACGCGTTACCTCAGATTGCCCGCTCATCGACCCAGATGTTTTGGACCGAGTCGTTGCCACTTTTCTTGATGAACGTCCCGACTACGCGAGCAACACCCTTGCACGAACTTATCCGCGGGGCTTAGATGTTGAAGTCGTGTCGATTACATCCCTAGAGCGAGCGTGGCGCGAGGCGCGAGAGAATTATCAACGAGTCCATGTGACGCCGTACTTCTATCAAAACCGTAATCAGTTTCACTGCACAAACGTCGCGGCCGACGTGGATTTCAGCAGCTATCGTTGGACGGTTGACTATGAGACGGATCTGCAATTTGTGCGGGCTGTCTACGCCCGTATGAAGAGCTCTGAACCCTTTCGATGGCTTGATGTCATCGCGATGCTCAAGCGAGAGCCCAATTTGAATGAAATCAACTGCGGGGTGTTACAGAAGACGCTTGAGGAGGGCTAGATTTGGCGAACCTGTTGATCCGTGCGGATGCAAGCCTTCGCATCGGTACGGGGCATATCATGAGATGTCTTGCCCTAGCTCAGGCATGGCAAACATGTGCGCCGGATTCTTTGATAGTCTTTGCGACAGCAGAAAATGTACCTTCCCTTGAATCTCGATTGATCGATGAAGGAATGCTCATCGAACACATTTCTACATCGCCCGGAAGTTTCGCAGATGCGTCAGATACAAAACGACTCTCCCATACGTACGAAGCCGGATGGATTGTAGCCGACAGCTATGCCTTTGACGCAAGCTACCAGCATTATTTGAAGCAAGAAGAATCGCCAGGCTTGCTCTTGCTGGATGATTACGGTCACGCATCGCATTATTGCGGCGATCTAGTACTTAATCAAAATATCAGTGCGAACTTTGATTGGTATCTTTCGAAGGAGCAATATACCGAATTATTGCTTGGGCCTCGATATGCTCTACTGCGGCGTGAATTTGTGACATCAGACTCATGGAGGAGACAAGAGCATGCGGTCGCACGACGGATTCTGGTGACGATGGGAGGTGCGGATGCTGTAGGTGCGACGGGAAGGGTCCTGGAGGCGCTGAAGCTAATCAAATCACAAGAACTTGAAATAAGGGTGCTGGTTGGGGCTGCGAATCCATATCGATGGGAATTGTCTCAGCGGATTAGAGAGCTGCATCTGCCGGCTGAATTGGTAAGTTCACCAGTAAGCATGCCCGAAATTATGGCGTGGTCTGATATAGCCGTATCTGCAGCGGGTGGCACGCTGTGGGAATTGCTTTTCATGCAAGTACCGACGATCGCGATCGGTATTGCCGAAAACCAGCTCCCCGCCGCGCGGTCTTTGGATGACATGGGGGCGACAATATCCTTTGAACTAGATGCTCTTAGCGCCTCCGACTTGGCTTGCGGCATTCAGCAATTAATCTTGTCGAGTGAGACTCGAGGTCGAATGGCCATAGGTGGCAGGAGGATTGTGGATGGGTACGGTGCGAGCCGCGTGGTCAGCGTCATGCTTGGCAATCAGGGTCTATCTTTGCGGGAAACCGAGATGAGGGATTGCCGGCTCCTGTGGGATTGGGCCAACGACAGCGACATACGGAGGGCGTCGTTTCAGCAAGAGTCAATCCCCTGGGAGACGCACGTAAAATGGCTGAATGCCCGACTGAGTGACCCGAACACAAAGTTATTTATCGCCGAACAAAACAGTGCGCCGGTGGGACAACTACGTTATGAGCTTGACGGTAGTGATGCAGTGGTCTCTTTCAGCCTAGAGCGAGAGATGCGAGGAAGAGGGGTCGGAAACACACTCATCAGCCTCGGATCGAAAAAGATTTTTCTGGAAACGGAAATAGAACGGATTCACGCTTATATTCGACCAGAAAACGACAGGTCGATACGGGCTTTTCTGCGGGCTGGATATTGCCCATCCGGGAGCTCGTTCGTCCGGGGAACCAAAGCTCTCCATTTTTTACTGAAAAGAGAGGCTTTTTATGCGGGAGGTTATTGAAATTCAAGGCCGGCGCATCGGGGCCGGATGTCCTTGTTACATCGTCGCGGAGCTCTCGGCAAACCACAATGGAAGTTTTGATCAGGCCGTAGATGTAATCCGTGCCGCCCGCAATGCCGGGGCCGATGCAATTAAGCTTCAAACTTATACGCCGGACACGTTGACCATCCGTTGTAACAATGAACACTTTCGTATTGGTGGTGGCACTTTATGGGACGGGCGAACATTGTACGACCTGTATGCGGAGGCTTATACGCCGTGGGACTGGCATCCGAAGCTAAAGAAGATAGCCAACGAACTGGGTCTGGCCTTTTTCTCCACTCCCTTTGACTCTACTGCAGTGGATTTCCTGGAAGAGGTCGTCGGCGTTCCGATGTACAAAGTCGCTTCTTTCGAAATCGTCGATCTGCCCCTAATAAAGAAGATCGCATCGACTGGCAAACCCGTGCTGATTTCTACTGGTATGGCTACTCTCGAAGAGATCGAAGAAGCAGTCGCCACTGCTCGTGAGGGGGGAACTGAGGATATTGTTCTACTAAAATGCACGAGTGCTTACCCGGCACGGGTTGAAGATATTCACCTACGGACCATCCCCTATCTTACTGAAACAACGGGGCTACACGTTGGGCTCTCGGATCATACCCTGGGTATTGCTGTTCCAGTGGCAGCGGTGGCTCTAGGGTCGCGGGTGATCGAAAAACATCTCACGATCTCTCGCGCAATTCCTGGCCCGGACAGTGCGTTTTCGCTCGAGCCTAATGAATTTGCCGAGATGGTCAATGCTGTACGCATCGCGGAAAGCGCAATCGGTGACGTGCATTTCGGCGCCAGTCCTGATGAGGCCAAAGGTCTTGTGTTTCGCCGTTCACTGTTTGTAGTTCGCGAGATAAAACAAGGTGAGGCTTTCACTACAGAGAACGTCCGCTCTGTTCGACCGAGCCATGGCCTGCATACACGCTATCTGAAGGAAATTCTGGGTTCCTTGGCAGCAACTGATATTGCAGCTGGGACGCCGCTAAGTTGGAATCTCATCGCCCGCGTAACTGCATCATGAAAAGAAGGGTAGAAGGTATATTCCAGGGTAAGCGGGCAATGAGAAATTCGACCAGAATACTGGGTCAATGCAGACAACTACGGTCATCCGTCTACAAGATCTGAAATTGCTATCGGGACAACCGTCAAAGCTTTATCGTTGCTTCAAAGACTGGTTTTGCGGTTTTGCTGAGGAAACGTGCTGGAATATTGACGGCATAAGGTCATTGAGTGATAAACGCATGTGGGAGGATGTGTAACGAGGGCGAACGAGCAGGATGTTGCCCAGGTCCATTACGAGAAGCGCTTCGGCCAGTTTTTTGCTCCATGAGGCGACGGTGGATTGGTCACTATCCAACGCCGGGGAAGAAGTTGCTTTGGTGGAGGTTCTTCGAATCGTGGGGATGATAAGGGTGTCTTGGTCGCTCAAGAGCGAGTAAATGGCTGGTCAGTTTACCACGCTGTCCAGCCTCCATCTACCATCAGCACTTGCCCTGTTACATACGCAGAAAGGTCGCTTGCGAAGTAGACGAGCGCGCCACAAAGATCCCCTTCCCTCGCCATTCTCTTGAGCGGAGTACGCTCCATATAACGCAAATGAAAGGGCTCTGGCTGGCCACGCCAGACGCCTCCTGGTGCTATGCAATTGACGCGAATGTCAGGTGCAAGTGTCGTAGCAAAATAGCGCGTCAGCTGGATAATTCCGCCCTTTGCCGCCGAATACCACGCGGAATTACTCATCGCAGTGCCGTCATATAAGCGCATGTCCGGACCAACCATGCCATATATGGAAGCGACATTGATAATGGCGCCGTGGTTGGATGCGCGCAGTTGTGAGACAAAGGCCCGTGTAGCAAGAAAAGTTCCTGTTAAGGTCACATTGATATTGGCTTCCCACTGTGCCAGAGTTTGCTCTTCCACAGATTTACCGTCGTTTGGTAATGTCGCGCCCGCGTAGGCTGCGGTGTTTACGAGCACATCGAGCCCTCCGTATTCAAGAAGGACACCTTCTGCGGCAGCCTTTGTCGCCTTCTCGTCGGCAAGGTCAACATCAAACGCCGAAGCGCGTATGCCGAATTCGTTGCGCAAGCTAGCCGCTTGCTCATGTGCACGGTCAGTTGCGATATCAAGTATGCAAATGTCGCAACCGAGCTGAGCGAGTGCTCGTGCAAACGCCTTGCCTATGTGCCCAGCGCCTCCAGTGATTGCTGCAACACGCGATCTCATGGATATCAGATCGAAAATGCTTCTCTCTCCACTGGATGTCATAGCCATGGAAATTGGACCAACTTTTCGCGTACCAGTATTTCCGCAAGATTGAAATCATGAATTTCGTCGATGTGAATTGCACGGTCTTCGGGGATTAAAACCATTCGATGGGGTCGCGCAAAATAATTTGGTGCGCTTTCATTCGCAATGTGATCCCGACGCCAAAGGTACAGCGCGCCGTTGATCCGATAAACCGGCGGCACATCCTGGCGTCGATAATAGACCTGGGCGTTTGGGAAACTTTGCCGAATATAACCAGTCGACTGCTGGTCTATGCAAACCCACCGGGGATTGAAATGCGGTTGAGAAGCGGCGAGGGCTCCTACACACGTCGAATCTTCTTCGAGTAGTTGTATAGCCCTCTCCAGGTC
>JBAVYX010000471.1:0-6523 GCA_049588475.1 Silvibacterium sp.
CCCTTGGCCTGTCGCGTGATCTCCCGGATTCGGTCTTTGAAGCGCGTCAGAGCCTTCGGAGCAATCGCTCGTTTGATCTCTGGGCCGCTCGTAAAACTAAATCCGACGCGGCGTCCTATCGTCCCTACGACGATCTGCCTGTGGTATGTACGACAGAGAGCAGTCCCATTGTTCGGGCTATTGTGGATCATAAATTTCTTGTGCTTTTCAACAAGGTTGTGCAAATTGGCGGACGTTACGTTGCAGAAGATCTCAGCGTCAGGGACACAGACCTGACGATCGTCAAAATGCAGGTAACCAACCTCGAGCTTTTATCCACCGTCAATGATTCAGAGTTTGTGCCTCCAGCCATAGCTTCCAGCTTCCCCGTCCCAGTCGCGCCACGCGAAATTGCCCGACAGGCAATCGGAGGTGACGCACCGATATACCCTCCAGTTGCGAGGTCGCAGCACGCGGAAGGAGTGGTCACCCTTGATGCTGTGATAACCAAAGAGGGAAGGATTGGCGAGCTGGAGGTTTTAAGCGGCCCCAAAGCTTTGCAGCGTGCCGCTTATGATGCGGTGAAAACGTGGAAATATAAACCATACCTGGTGGCTGAGCAACCAGTGGAAGTGCAGACCCACATCGGAGTGATGTTCCACATTCGTTGATTGCGAGCCATCATTGTCCAATAGCTCTCACGGCGGACCAACCGTCCTTTCATGTTCACGGTTTATCGGCATTGCGGCAGTTTCGCTCACCAGGTCCTCTCAGACGGCCGTGGTTGCCCTGAATTTAGTCTTTTCGCCCAAAGTGGCGTTCAAAGAGTTCCCGCGACCGGCGCTCGCCCTCCTCGCTGAATACTACCGACTTCGCCCTGGATTTCGGGTCGGAGATGTACCCCTTGGCAATGTTGTCAATGATCGGATTGGGATTGAACCCGGCTCGCATGAAACTAGTGCCCGCAGTTCGAATGCCGCTGGTGCCGACCCTCACGAACACGTTATCACTCGGTCAGCAGGCGTCAGGCTTCGGTTCCGTCGTAACGACCATCAACACGCCGCGCCAGTTCCAGTTTGCGGCAAGATTTACGTTCTGAGGATCGCCGAAATGTGGTCGCCCCAGACGTTCTCATCCTGAGCGATGTCTGGGACGCCATCAATAATTAGCGAGACGCCCTGCACACGTCATGCATGTGGTTCCGCGCAGAAGAAACGGCGGGCCTGACTGACACGAATCAATGCCCAGGGGAGAAGGATGCTTGAGAGCCGACCGCCGCACTGATGAACCGCGATCAGAGCGGCGGCGCTTTCGGACACGGGGCGAGGGACGGTTAACCCGCCGTACTATTTCGCTGTTTCAGTGCTGGAAACATCCACCTGCTTTGTTATGCCAGGGACATTCAGAGTATTGGAAGTAAACTTCACCCCTCCAGTCAACGCTGATGACTTTCCGCTGACCGGAGATACTGGCTTGAATGCAATCGTGATCGCACAATCAGCAGCGGCCGCTAAGGATGTCGCCGATGCGCAGTTGTCATCCGCAGAGACCTCTGGGAAGTTCGCCGGATAAGTCAATCCGGAAAACTTCAACGGGCTGTTTCCAACATTGGTGATCAATACTGTTCTCGGGCTGTCCTGACTCGTCGAGCCTATCTTTGTAGTGTCGAAATGCAAGGATGGGTTATCCGTTCTGTCTAACTTGATCGCGCGCTCATCGTACGAGTTGGCGACGTAGAGATTGCCGGCAGCATCTGCGGCAACACCATCGGGAACATCCAATCCGGTGGCTATAGTAATCTGTGTTCCGCTCGGCGTGACTTCGTAGAGAGCGTTGGTACCGTCATCAGTGACGTAGACGTCTCCGGCTGCGTCTGTAGCAACAGCCGCCGGACTGACGAGGTTCTTACCTATGGTTGTCTGCGTACCGTTCGGGGTAATTTTGAATACCGCCTGGTTATACGTGTCGGCGACGTATACGTTATCCGCCGCATCGACTGCCACGCCCGCGGGAGTGTTGTAGTTGCTGCCCACCGTGGTCTGCTTTCCGCTCGGCGCAATTTTCACAACTTCATCAATAAATGGATCGGTAACGTAGAGGTTTCCCTGTCCATCCACCGCTATTCCATTGGGATAGCTGAAGCCGGTACCAACCGTAGTCTGCACGCCGCCCGGAGTTATCTTGAAAACGGCTGCGGCTTCACTATCGGCGACATATACATTGCCGGCGCCATCGACCGCTACCGCCTCCGGCACCTCGAGTTCACCGCCAACCTGAGTTTTCGTTCCGTTGGGCGCTACTTTGAAGACTTCCTGGAACACGAGGTCGGTGACGAATACATCCCCTGCCGCGTCAATTGCCACTCCCGCGGGGTAAATGAATCCCTGTCCAACATTGATCTGTATGCCCTGTGATCCGAACACTGCCAACGGCCCGGAGCCTGTGCCGTAAATCGGAACGCTCGCGAGCACACTGCTGGTCGCGCTCTTACCCGAATAAAAGACAACGGCCCCGATACGCAGACCCGGCGCCAGGGGCTTGAACGTCACATTGATTATGCAATCCGTTGCAGCAGCATAAGTCCCGGGAACGCAGCTTGTGCTGCCTGTTACTTGCGAGAAATCTTTTCCCGCAATCCCGGTCGTCAGAATCGCGATGCTGCCGACCGTGGTGCTTACCGACGACCCGATCGTAAAAGGTAAAGAGATAGTTCGACTGAGAGCCCCAACGGCTTGGAAGTTGAAAGTTGTATACTGCTTTCCATTGACGCCGTTAAAGGTCACCTGTGCGCGGGAAGTCATTGGTGACAGCAGGCAGACTGCCAGCAGGGAATACAACACAAGGTGAGTCCGCCGATATCGTGAGCGTGTTGAGATCGAAGACAGCGATAGCATGAGCGCCTCCTGGTTTGAGTTCTTGATGTCCACCTGCTGTCTGGCAGCAGGTGGAGGACCTGGCCTGAATCGGGCTCAGGTTGCAGCTGCGACGACTTCGTACGGTCGCATCATCTCGTTGTCTTCGTGCTCGAGGTTATGGCAGTGCCACACATAACGACCGCTATAACCGGCAAAAGGAACGATGATCCGGGTAACGTTTAATCCGGTCGCGCGAACCGTGTCTTTCCAGCCCATCTCTTCGGGATCAGGTGCTGTAGCAGGGCTGGTGTAATGCAGAATTCCTGTGGTCGAGTAGTGGTAAGCGTCGAATGGCCGGCGGTCGAGAACCTGGAAGCGGACCATGTGCAGATGAATCGGATGCACATCTTCGGTCATGTTGGCGAGTTGCCAGATCTCGGTAGTTCCCAAGACCGGTTTTTCTGTAATCGGGCGATGCCACGGGGTATTGTTTAACAGCATCCCCATAGACTTCACAGTGCGCTGTGTCTGCTCGTCCAGGGTCAACCAGCGAGTCTGCACCGCAGAAGACTCTGCGATACGAGATATGCGACGAAGAGTTGCCGGCAACGCACTTGGGTCCGAAACCCGCGATGCGCTCACACGAAACTCCATCAGGTCAAATGCCTCGTCCGATAAGACAAGGCGTGAACCTCGTTGTGGGGCAAAATCGATGATCAGATCGGCGCGCTCACCCGGCGCGAGTTGTACCTGACTGGGCGCTACGGGAGTGCTTAACAGTCCCTGATCGGTCCCGATCTGGTAAACCTCAGCACCCTGCGGCAGCGACAATCGATAATAGCGGCCATTCGAAGCATTCAAAACACGGAATCGGTACTTGCGCGGCTCCACTTCGAGGTAAGGGAAGATCTTGCCGTTGACCAACGGAATCTCACCGAGGACTTCGGAAACCCACGGGTGCTCGGGATCTGTGGAGACTGGATAGCTAAGCTGACCGTCAGGCAGCAAATGACGGTCGAACAGTACGAGCGGCACTTCGTACTTGCCTTCGGGAAGTCGTAACTCTCGCTCAGCTTCATCGCGAATAACATGGAGGCCGAAGAGACCGGCATAAATGTTAAGCCGGTTAATTCCCATCGCGTGATCGTGGTACCAGAGCAGCGTTGCGTCCTGCTGGTTGGGGTAGTAGCAGGTACGCGATTGACCGGGCACATACCAGTCTTCGGGGAATCCATCCGCTTCGGGGGGTGTTTTGCCACCATGCAGATGAACAACGCTGCGAACCTCGGGCCTATCGCGTTCCGCGCCACAGAGCGTGTAATCAATCGGCAGAAAATGCTTTGCCGGCAAGTCATTTACCCACTCCACGAACATTCCTTGCCCGCTTTTTGTGTCAAACATTAGGCCCGGAACTACATCTCCGAATGACCACTGGGCGGTCGGCGGCAGCTCCTGATGTAGCTTGCCGGCGAAGGCACGCATGTGCACCCGATAAAAGGGAATATGCGCTCCTGGCTTTGCCGGATCGGGGCGATATCCCTTCGGGCGTGCCAAAACAGGGAGCGGGAGCGGATCGAGGAACGGAGTGAGACGATTCGGATCGAGAGGCCGAACAGGACCCGCGAAAAATGGCACGGAGCTTCCCAATGCACGTGAGCGAAGCATGCCTGAGGCAGCAATCATGGCTTGACCGAGAAATGTGCGGCGGGTAATCAACTGAAGAATCTCGACTGCGGCCGAGGCGCTTCCCGCAAGGATGGCGTGTCTTTTGCTGATGTCTCGTAAGTGCTGTGACTGAACGGCCCGATCTCGGAGCACCGAGACAGTGTTGGGAAGGCCCCCGGCGTCCGGAGAACGAACGCCGGGGGCCTTTCTTAGGACAAACTCATCGGAACAAGTCGCTCAAATCTTTCGTCCTCGGGTTAGCAGCGTCTCCCAACAGCGGTCCCACTCCGAAAATCTCCTGGATCGTTTTCAGCGTGGAACTATGCGTGTAGTGAATCGCATTGCTGTAAGGGGCTTTGCCTTCGCCCTTGGCAAGAGGTGACAGCAGGAACATGGGAATGGGACCATCTGCATACTCGCCGCTATCTTCCGCTTCATCCCAGAGAATGAATAGCGCGCCATCCTCTTTATAGGCGTCAGACTGAAGGATTACCGGCACATTTTTCTTCAGCCACTCATCTCCGCGCGCCGTGTTGTCGGCTGGCTCCTGGTTGTCACACGGGGAGATGCCTTCGTGGCCGTCATGGCACAGGTTCGGAATGATGATGCTGTAGCGCGCCTGTGCATGGTCAGCGAGGTCCGTTGCCAGATTGTAGAAAGGCACGACGTGGGAGATACATTCCGCCGACTGAGAATTCAATCCGTCGTTTACGTCGTTGAAATAGACCTGTGCCAGGTGCTCAACGTCGAGGTAGCTGAAGTCGAGCGGACATGTATCGTAGACGGGACTTCCGAAATCTGGTTCTGCGTAGACCTTCCAAGAAATGTGAGCGTCCTGTAGCAGCCGTACGAGATGTTTCTGCGTGAAGAACTGCGGCTGTCCGGGTTGAGTATCTTCGACTACTCCGAAGTTCGTGCCTGCTTCGAGCCACACGTAGTTCGGCTGGCTGGGGTGATTTCCCGGAGGGTTATAATACTGCTGCGGATGTGCCGAGGTACTAAAAAGTTCTCCGTTAATGTAGGGAGCCAGCGGATTGTCTTTCAAATCGGGGTCGCCAAACGAGGCGCCCGCATCATTTCCCGTCCAGTTCTTGTTTTCCATCATGATCACAAAAACGGTCTTTACTTTGTGCAGACTTGAACCGTTCGAGACCGCGGCGGTAGGTCCGGCTAGTTGGGCCAGCATCGGCGTAACAAGGGCTGGCACCCCGACGAGGGCTGACAATAACACGACGATTTTTTTCAGGGGTTTCATTCGGCCGCTTCCTTTTGGTGGACTTGGATCACCCAGACGAGGGCGCCGGATGATGCTCGCACAGCACTGTTACCCTTTTGTTAACACACGCCAAAAGCGGCGGATCCGATGGGCTCGGTGCTTAATTGATGACCCTACGGATTGGTTGTTGCAATCCAGGACAACGGCATCGCGGCCTCGGAACCGGAACGATCCCAGATTGAGGCCAATCGGAAGTTGCTCGAGCCGCTCCTCGGTGATCTTGGCGTGATCGTAGGCTTCCGGCCCTCTGTTGGAGGTTGCGAAACGCCGAGTGAGCAAACATTCCGTTGAATTCTGACTTGCGCACGTATCACCGGCAATACGGAATGTATGGTCCGCCGCCGTATTGCAAGCGAAAAATGGGAATGGCGTGTTGGTCTGCGCGAATGTATACGGCCTTTGTTGGAGTAGCTGTCTCCTGGCCTGAATGGAATGCGCTGCGCCCTCGTCCTACTTAGTTTCGCGGCCTTGGTAGGCTTTTCCGGAATACAGGTTTCGGGAGCGCCGGGATCGACCGTTGTGCCATCTCATGGTTCGCCAGCAAACCTGGCAGGGTTTGAAAAAGTCAAATCGGTAGCCGTCGCCGTTGGACTGCAAATGTGGGAATCCCTTCGGCGATTTCCAAGCCTGGCTTTTTGCCAGGCGTCATGTGCAGGCCATCAAGCTACGACAGGTTGCGGTAACAGCGGCGGGCGATATGCTTCTCCCTTGTACAAAACCGCCCAGACCATGCGCGCCAGCTTATTCG
>JBAVYX010000472.1:0-5130 GCA_049588475.1 Silvibacterium sp.
TCGCTACTCGACGGAGCGCCGACCAACGCCTGCAGGAAGAGATCGCCGAGCATCTCGCGTTCCAGACCGAGGAGAATCTGCACGCGGGTATGTCACCCGCCGAGGCGCGGCGGCAGGCCGTGCTCAAGCTCGGCGCGGCCGAAGCGATACGGGAAGACCATCACTCCGAGCAAAGTCTGCCCCTGATCGAGAATCTGCTTTTCGACCTAAGATACGCGGTCCGCATGCTTCTGAGATCTCCTGGGTTCTCGTTCATTGCAATCGCCACAATGGCGCTGGGCGTGGGAGCCACCACCGCCATCTATAGCGTGATCGACGCCACGCTGCTGCACCCTTTGCCGTACCCAAATCCGACAGAACTGGTGCGCATCCAAGACGACCTTCCCGGCGTAGGCGCGCAGGGCGTCGGCATCTCCGTCCCTGAGTGGAGAGACCTCGAGAGTTCCGGGATATTCCAGTCCGCGTCGATTACCGGCACCGGCGCAAACGTGAACCTCACCGGCAGTGCACAGCCCCTGCGCCTCAGCTTCAAGCAAGTTACGCCAAATTACTTCGCAGTCCTCGGTGTAGACGCGCAGCTGGGCCGCACATTCGATCCGCACGACGCCACTCCCGGCTACAACCTGGAGGTCGTGCTCAGCGACGGGCTCTGGAGGAGGGAATTCGGAGCCGACCCGCACATTCTCGGCAAAGCTCTGCGCCTGGACAACGACGTTTATCACGTCGTAGGCGTCATGCCGCGCGGTTTTCGCGATCAGGGCTCAACCAGCGATGAGCAGAATGTGGAGCTGTGGTTGGGGGCCGGCTTTGCCGGTGTGCCGTTTCCGCCCCCGCTGCGCAGTTCACGTCTGAGGAGTCGAGCGGTCATGGCGCGCCTGAAGTCCGGTCTCTCAATTGCGGCCGCGCAGGGGCGCCTCGATGCGCTGGTTGCATCGCTGAAAAAGCAATATCCGGCAGAGTATCCGGCACAGACCGAATGGACCGTGCGCCTGATTCCGCTCAGTGAGACCGTGGTCGGCAGCGTTCGCCAATCTCTCATTCTGCTCTTTGGTGCAGTAGGATTGGTGCTGCTGATCAGTTGCGTCAACGTCGCCAATCTGCTGCTGGCCAGGGCCAGCGGGCGCAGTCGGGAGATTGCGGTTCGCCAGGCGCTGGGAGCGCAAAAAATCCGCCTCATCCGCCAGCTCCTGACCGAGAGTCTGCTGCTGTTCCTGCTTGGCGGAATCGCCGGTTCTGGCCTCCTCTTCTGCACGCAGCATTTCCTGCTGCGGCTTGTTCCGGAGAGCCTCCCGCACCTGAACAACATATCGATCAACTGTGGCGTGCTGGCGTTCGCTCTCACCGTCTCTGTCGCAGCCGGAACCGTCTTTGGGCTTGCTCCCGCTTGGCTCATGAGCCGCTTCGATCTGATCGGTACTCTTCGGCAGGAAGGACGCGGCTCCAGCGGTTCACTTGGACGCTCGCGCGCTCGGCAGATTCTGGTCATCGGCGAATTGGCGCTCTCCCTGGTGCTGATGGTCGCTGCGGGCCTTCTGCTGCGCAGTTTCTGGGACTTGTTTGCGGTGCAGCCCGGCTTCAATCCTGACCGCGTCATGGCCATTCAGACCTGGCTGCCCGGGCCCAACGATCCCACGATGGATCCCTATCAAACCGCCACGCAGGAATCGGTCTTGCTGCGCGAGATTCTTCGCCGCAGCCGAAGCCTGCCGGGCGTGGAAGAAGCGGCCATCGGCGACGAGGCATCTCTTCCTCTGGGCCACAGCGATCCCGGCCGACTGCCATTGATCCGCGAAGGCATCGAGACGATGGACAATCAGGCTCCAGTGATCGATAGTCCCATTGTTTCGCCCGAATACTTCCACCTGTTGGGTATGCCGCTCGAGCGCGGACGCCTTCTCAGAGACCAGGACCTTGAGGATACGCCTCAGGTTGCGGTCATCAATCAGGCCGCGGCTCGCACCTACTGGCCAAACCAGGACCCGTTGGGCAAACGCGTTCGTTTGCACTTAGATACCCGCGGACTGTTGAGCTCTGCCAAGCCAGCCTGGACCACGATCATCGGCGTGATTGCGGATGCCCGCACAGAATCGCTGGCGGAGGCGGCAATTCCGCTGATCTACCGCAGCGTGTACCAGCGCACCTCCAAAGAAGTGACCATTTTCCTTCGCGGCCAACTCGATCCCAGCACCCTCCCCGCACAAGTGCGTGAGCAGGTTCAGGCCATCGACCCGGAACTTCCCGTATTCCATGCGCAGATCCTGGATGACGTTCTTTCCGACTCGCTTTCGGTCAGGCGATTCTCGATGGAGATGGTGGCGTTTTTTGCGGCCACAGCCTTGCTGCTCGCCGGACTTGGAATCTTCGGGACCATCTCCTATGTGGTCAATGAACAAAGACGTGAGATCGCCATTCGCCTCGCGCTGGGAGCTCAAAGAGGCAATATCCTCAAGATGGTCCTGCTCCGGGGACTCGGTCTGGCCGCCGCTGGCGCCGGGCTGGGTGTGGCCGGTGCGCTCATCGTCTCTCATCTCATGGCCGGACTGCTCTACGGCGTGTCGCCGACCGATCTACCCACGTTTGCTGGCGTCACCCTTGTACTTACCACGGTCGCACTCGCCGCCAGCTATATCCCGGCGCTTCGCGCCATGCGCATGGATCCAATCACTACACTCCACTCCGAATGACTTCTTGGCGCTGGACGAGACTTGTCTTCGTAAATTGTGGCCATCCCAATGACCCCCTGCGGGATGCTGATGAATTCACCCCACACCCGGGTTCCACTGAGGCACTTTCCACTTAGCCGTGTAGTCGGCATCCGGACACTTGCCGACTAGAGGTGGCATCGCCCAGCAGCGGAAAACCACTTGTACGCGAAGCCGGTTTACGTTCAAGTGGACTGGATTTGTAAACACTGGCCGACATATCGTTACTGATCGCGACAGGAGCTACCGGCAACCCGACCAGGACTAAATATCCCGTTGCTCTGATTACTCAGATCGAAGCGCTTCGACGGGATCGACAGCAGCAGTGCGTCGCGCCGGCAGATAGCTTGCCAGGGCCGCTGCAGCAATCAGGATAAGCGGCACGAGTGTAAACGTGACCGGGTCGAACGGGCTGATGCCAAACAACAGCGTTCGCATGAGGCGCATGAGTGCGGCTGCTGCGCCAAGGCCAACGGCCGTGCCAACTCCGGTGAGCACCAGCGCTGAGCGAACGAACATCCACGCAAGTTCATTTTTCTTTGCGCCAAGCGCCATACGGATGCCGATCTCGCGTGTGCGCTGGGAAACCCCATACGAGATCACTCCATAGATGCCGAGGATGCCGAGAGCGAGTGCCATCGTTCCGGCAATGGCCAGCATGACGAGCGTGAACGAGGTCCGCGCCATCGACTGGTCGTAAATGTTTTGCATGGTGTCGATCGACGCAGTTGCCAGGTTGGAATTCACCGACCAGACAGCCTGCTCCATTTCATTGATAAGGGCCGAAGTCCCCGCGCGATTGGTGCGAAGCGTGAAACAGGCTGTACGTCTCACATCGAGAGGTCCGGGGCCGAAAAGATCGGTCTTCAGCGAAGGCCAGTAGACGGTGGCCGGCGCAATTTGATCGACGCCATTCTCGCGCACATCCTGGACAACCCCGACAACCTCCTGCCACGGCTTGCCGGGAAAATTGTATTCGCGGAAGTGCTTGCCGACGGCCGCCTGCGGAGACCCCCACACCTCGCGAGCCAAACTCTCAGAGATGATGCCCACCGGTCTCAGGCCGTAGATGTCTGTCCAGGTGAAATCGCGTCCTGTAACGATCTTCGTTCCGGCGGTATGAAAGTAACCCGGCGAGACGTAGTTGAACAGGCGCATCGGAGGTTGTTCGCCTTGATACTTTTTCCCTTCGATGAAAATGTTGTTCCACGCGGGCTCACCTCCACTCATAGGAACGGAAACGGAGAAACCTGCTGAGGAAACGCCAGGCATCGCGGCGAGCTTGTCTCGAAGATCGTTCTGAAGGCGGAGGACGGCCTGCGGGTCACGAACCAGAGTCTCCGGAATCGAAATACGCATTACCTGCAGCGATGCGGGATCGGAGAAGCCTGGGTCAACGTTGCGCATCGCATTGAAAGTTCGGATCATCAGCACGGCGCTGATGAGCAGCACCAGCGCCATGGCTACCTGTGCCACGACCAGCAGGTTGCGTCCGCGCTGCCGCTCGCGGCTCACGCTTGCCGTTCGCATTGCACCTATCAACGGCAAGGCACGCTGCGATGGAGCGTAGCGTAGCACTGGAATAAAGCCGAACAGCAGTCCGGAGAGCACCGACAGGATCAGGGTGAATGCGAGGGATCGGGCGTCGAGCGAGATCTCGCTCAGCCGCGGCAGATTGTCCGGGCCGATCGCCGCCAACAGGCGCAATCCTGCATACGCAACTCCCATGCCAACTGCCCCGCCGCACACGCCAAGAGTCACGCTCTCCAATAGCAGTTCGCGGGCAATTCGCCATCTGCCGGCGCCTAGAGCAGAGCGCACCGCGAGCTCCTGCTGGCGCGCATCAGCACGTACCAGTAACAGGTTGGCCACGTTGGTGCACGCGATCAGCATCACCACGCCAATTGTCGCCATCACTACCCACAGCACGTTGCCGATGCTGCCGACGACCTGTTCCTTCAAAGGCCGAAGCACCGGAGTAATCTTCCAGGTCCGAAAAAAGTATGGATCGATGCCCGGACCATTCGTCCACGAGCCCATCCAGACTTCGAGCAGGCGCGCCACATCCGCGTCGGCCTGCGAGATCGTCATGCCCGGCCGGAGCCGCGCGATGCCGCGGAACGCAAAACCGGACAGCGGCTCCTTGACGGGATCGAAGGCCAGCGGCACGAGCAGATCGAAGTCGTAATTGACCACCTTGAAGCCACGCGGCATCACCCCGGCAATCTCATGCGACTGCGAATCAACGCTGATCGTACGGCCCACCACACCCGGATCGCCGCCGAATCGTCGTTGCCAGTATCCATAGCTGAGCATCACCCGCCGTGCACCGCGTGGGTTCTGATCAGCCGCGGTAAGCCATTGGCCCGCGGCAGCGGGCACGTTGAGCGTCTGGAGAACGCCATCTGTAATCAGCGCGGTATTAACC
>JBAVYX010000473.1:0-23544 GCA_049588475.1 Silvibacterium sp.
GTACCCACCCCTCTGGGCCACAACCGCCTCAATAAGAACGTCGCTTAGAGGTTGCGTCGGCGAGGCAAAAGTAGCGTCGGGCGTACGCGACGTCGCGAAGGATCTGCGCCTTGAGCGCATCGGGCGACGTAAAGCGCTGCTCGGAGCGGACGCGGGCTAGGAAGCAGAGCTCGATCGGCGTGTCTGAAGTCAGATCAATAGGGTGGAAGTCGAGCAGATGCGACTCAACGGCGTAGGATTCTTCGCCGAATGTGGGCCGATTCCCGGCGTTGGTGACCGCGTCGAAGACTTCAACGCTCGATCCCGAGCCAATCCTCAAACGCGTAACGTAGACGCCGTTGGCGGGAAGCAATTCCTCGTACCGCGCGAGATTGATAGTGGGCACAGTGAGCCGCGTGCCGATGCCCCGTCCGCGAGCCGGACTAGACTGGATGGAGAATGGCCGGCCCAGCAGGGCGCGGGTGCGCGACATGTCTCCGGCGCCAATGCATTGCCTGATTTGCGAGCTGGAGACAGGAATGCCGCGAACGGTGAGCGCGGGATGGGTGTAGACGGCAAATCCGAGCTCGCTTCCCATCTGCTCCAGTTCGGCGGTGCCGGCCTTGGCGCCATGGCCAAAGCGAAAATTATCTCCCTCATGGACCTCAACGGCATGCAGCGTCCGATGCAGCACGTTGGCCGCAAAATCGTGCGCCGAGAGAAGTGAAAACTCCTCAGTAAAGGGAATGACCACGGTCGCGTCGATCCCGGTCTGGGCCAGCAGATCGAGGCGCTCAGGCAATGGAGTGATCAGGCGCGGAGCCCGATCCGGCCGGAGAAGGCGTACGGGGTGCGGGTGAAAGGTGACGGCAACCGATTGCGCGTCGAGCAGGCCGGCTCGTTCGCGGACCTTCTCGATGATGTCCCGATGGCCGCGATGGATGCCGTCAAAGTTGCCAATGGCGAGCACCGTGCGGGTTAGGCTGGCCGGAATGGAGTCGAGTGAAGAGAAGACTTTCATTCAGATCTCGAACGGAATGCGCAGGCCGTCGTAGGCTAGGCGCACGTGTGCAGGAAGCTCGTTTTCCGCTTCAGAATGTTCGAGCTCGTGGGACATGTGAGTGAAGAAGGCGCGCCGCGGCCGTAGGCGCTCGATCCAGGCGAGGGCCTGCTCAACGTTGGCGTGACTCGGGTGGGGCTTCGGACGCAGAGCGTCAATGATGAGCACGTTGAGATTTTCGAGCAGAGGAAGGCTCATCTCCGGGATGCTGCTCATGTCGGTGAGATAGGCGGCGGAGCCGAAGCGAAAGGCGGCGATGGAAAGATCGCCATGAAGAATCGGCACTCGTTGAAATCGAATGCCCGCAACGTCTGCGGCTTCATGACCGTTTAGGCGTCGCAGGTCGACGCGAGCGCGGGTGGGATAGTTCGCACGTGGCGAGAAGGTGTACTCGAAGATGCGCTCGAGGACCTCGGCCGTGGCGTCGTCGGCGTAGAGAGGAAGCCCCGCAGCATGGCGGAAGCTCAACGGGCGCAAATCGTCGAGGCCGAGGATATGGTCGGCATGCGGATGCGTGTAGAAAACGGCATCCACATGCTGGATTTTTTCGCGCAGGGCCTGCTGGCGAAAGTCCGGTCCGGTATCGATCAGGACAGTCTGATCGGTACGTGAGTCTGGCCACTGGATTGCGATGGACGGGCGGTTGCGCACGTTGCGCGGGTCGGTCGAGGTGCAGACTCGACAATGGCAACCCAGCGTGGGGACGCCCATCGAGGTTCCGCTGCCGAGGATGACGATTTCTGCCTGCATGCGTGGGGATGAGCGCTACTTGATCCCCTTGGGCGGATTCTGTGCCTGTTGTGCGATGGCGTTGGTGATTTCCAGAAACATCATGCGCAGCTCAAAGAGTGCATTCTGCAGCAGGCGTTGCTCTTTATCCGTGAGGTTCCCTTTGGTCTTCTCCTGGAGCACGGCCAGCATGTCGATGCTGTTGCGCGCGCCGACGATGTCGATGCGCGGCTTTTGGCCGGGCTCGGTGGCTGCTCCCATGGCAACGATGGCAGAGATATACATCGATTGGATGATCTGCTCCATGTTGACCGGGGCCGAGGATCCTATCCCAGGATTCGCCTGACGGAGCATGGAGTCGAGCTGCTCGGAAGACTGCTGGTAGGCGGCATGCTGCTCGGCAGACTCCTGAGCCGTTGGTTCTGGGATGACCTCTTCCTCATCGACCTCCTCAACCTCTGCGGGCGGCGGGGGCTGTGTGACCAGGCGCGGTCCTGGAGGGGGCGCAGTGGCCTCGGCTACGGGTGCCGGTATTGTTTCTTCGACTGCGGGCCGGGCCGACTCATCGCGCAAGTCACCCTCGATGGTGAACTTGCGGCGGTCGGAGACGGTAAAAGAGGGCGGTTTTTCTACCATGTTGGTGTCCTTCAATCTTTACGTAGTCGGCGGGGCGTCGAGCGGTGTTGCCGCGCCGTCGCCGTATGTAATCGGGAGTTTGCGTTCCAGTATTTCCGTCCGGATAAAGCCGAGTGCGAGTGTTCCGGTGAATGCGGGAAGCTGGTAATGGGCGAGGCTGGTGAGTTCGCCGACGGGATTTCTCTGAGATTGCACTGCATTTAGCGAAAGCGTCTGGCCGGGTGCGAGCGCCACAGGAGCTCCAGTGAGTGAGAACTGGCAAAGGGTGCGATGAATGGTAGCGCGGGAGCGGATGCGCTCGACGATTTCCTGGCCAAGATAGCAGCCCTTGCTGAAGTTGAGGGCGCGCGACTGGGCCGTCTCTTGAGCAAGATGACGCTCCTGGATGTCAACGCTGTAAAGCGGTGTGGCTGAGAGGATGCGGAGCGCCTCGGTGGCGGAAAGGCCACAAGGGGTGGCTCTCGTCGCGAGAAGCGCAGCCCAGAGTTCAGGCAACGATGCTGTCGGCAGCCAGAGCTCAAGGCGTGGGCTTACAGGGCTGTACGCTTGAACCAGGGTGACTTCAACGCCGTTGAATTTCGCTGTGATGAAAGCATTCTCGCCGGGCGGCGTGAGTCCAAGGCCGGTTAGTATGCTCGACGATTGAGGGCCGGCGATGCCAATCGACGTCATGGATGCGTCTAACTCATGAAGCTCAACGTCGTCCATGATGATGAAGTGGTCGAGATGGGCAGTGAGGCGGGCGATCTGCGCGCGATCTGTTTGCAGCAGGATGTGGTCGGAGAAACGATAAATAGTTGCATCGCCAAGGGTTCGACCCTGGGCGTTGAGTAGAAAGCTATAGTTCCAGTGATCTTCTTCGAGCGACTGCACGGTGTTGGTGACCATTCCGTTGAGCCAGCGGAGCCGGTCGCCTCCGGTAATCTTGAGAAAGGCCAGATAGCCAAGATCGTAAATACCGGCAGATACGGTCAAAGCAGTGAGCTCCCGGTTTGTATCGGAAAAGCTGTCGGGCGTGAGAGAGCCCCGGTAAGGCGTAAGCGACAGAGCCGGATCGCCAGCAAGCAACTGCGCGGCCAGGGGCGTCTCAACGACAGAC
Organism: Silvibacterium sp.; assembly: GCA_049588475.1. Taxonomy (GTDB): domain Bacteria; phylum Acidobacteriota; class Terriglobia; order Terriglobales; family Acidobacteriaceae; genus Silvibacterium. Next base: position 3,504 of record JBAVYX010000473.1, read on the forward strand.
GACGGTGGTGCGGCAACGATTTGGGGCGCGGAGCTCATGGCGAAGGTTCTGTAAAAATTATAGCCTCGCATTAGGTGTAACCGTTTGAAGGGACAGGAATGACATTCACAGGAAGATTGCGCATGGCAGGCGTGCTGGTGGTGATGTTGGCAGCCACGGTAGTTTTGCGAGCGCAGGAACAGGCTCCGAAAGAGCAGAATCCGAAAGAACAGAATCAGGGAGCGGCGGAGAAGCCGGAGGCGCAAAAGGCGGACAGCCGTATGACCCCAGCCCAGGCAAGGGAACTCTTTTCTTCCGTGGACCAGATTCTGCAATTCGCCTCTGACGACTCGAAGCTCGCCATCAAGAGCAAAGTGAAACGGCGCCTGACCTCCCGGGATGCGGTCGAAAAATATCTGGTCGAGAAGATGAAAGATGACAAGGATGCCAAGCGCATGGAACGTTCGGAGATCGTGCTGAAGAAATTCGGCCTGATCGACCAGGATTTCCATTTGCAGACATTTCTTGTGAGTCTTTTGAAGGAACAGATTGCGGGCTATTACGACAGCAAGACAAAGACCGTAAACCTTCTGGACTGGATTGAGCCCGATACGCAGAAGCCCGTCCTGGCGCATGAGTTGACGCACGCGCTGCAGGACCAGAGGGTAGATCTGGACAAATGGGAAGACCAGAGCGACGAAGACTTGTCGCACAACGTCACGGAAGACAACCAGCGCATAGCTACGGACGAACAGGACACGGCGCGCGAAGCGGTGCTCGAAGGCCAAGCGATGGCTGTGCTGGTCGACTACAGCCTGAAGCCGATGGGGCAGAGCATTCTGACCAATCCCGATCTGGTCAAGAGCAAGGCCGATGAGCAGAGCGCAGATTCCGATTCTCCGGTCCTGCAGCGCGCGCCCCTATTGCTGCAGGAGGCGCTGCTGTTTCCGTATCGCGAGGGGCTGAAGTTTGAAGTGGATTTGCTCAAGGACAAAGGTGCGGGCGGCGCCTTCGCCGGCGTGCTGGATCGTCCTCCGGCAACGAGCTTCGAGATCATGAACCCGCGCGCCTACGAGGGGCGAGTGAAGGTTCCGCTCCTGAAGATGCCGGATGTGCATGCGCTGCTGGACAGCGACTATGCGCCTTACGACATTGGCGTGATGGGACAGTTGGATGTGCGCATCCTGGCAGAGCTCTTCGGTGGACCGCAGACGGCCGCAGCGCTGACACAGGCCTGGGCCGGCGGGGTCTATTACGCCGTTCAGAAAAAGAGTTCGCCGGATAAAACCTCGACTTCTTCCATTTCCCTCCTCTATCTTTCGCAGTGGAAGTCGCCCGAAGCGGCGTCGGCTTTCGCAAAAATGTACGCCGATGAGCTTGGAAAGCAATACTCCGGCGTGAAGCGCGACGAGCACGCGGAGGCCGATGAGGGTGAGCAGATCTACAAAACGAATGAAGGCCCGGTGCTGATCGCGACAAGCGGGAGATCTGTTTTCGTGAGCGAGAGCTTCGACCTGACCCTAGCGCGGAAGCTTGAGTTCCTCATGCTGGGCGCACAGCAGGGCGGCGATCAGAATCAGGCAATGGCTTCTACGCGCGCTAACCACGGGCTGACGGGAGGCATGATTGACTTCCTTGCCGGATGCGGCGTGATGCGCGCCGCGGTGCCCCGGATCGGAGGAGGCTTCTAGGGAGCCGCCTTATCTTCAGGTTTGTCCGGTTTGCTTTGTCCTTTCCTCTTTTTCCACCACGCGAGAAAAGCCGCCGAGCGACCGCACCAGAGCGGCTACTGCGCCCCAGCCCGCGCCGCCGGGAAGCGCATGTTTGAACCAGGCGATCGGTTCCTTCCCGAAAGACTGCTCAATGGTGACGGTAAGCTTCTGAACGTTGACGGTAATCGGATAAGTTTTATCCGCAAGGATCGTATCGATAGCGCCACTGGCATCCGGATAGACGAGCGAGACACGACTTTCGAGCTGCTGATCCTGGGCGGCGTTGGCAGGAGTCACGCTCCACATCCACGTCGCATAGCCATCGTTGGGGATGAACTGAATCGCGTCGCCGCCCTGCTGCGCAATCGTGAACTCGCCGCGATTGATCGGCGCAAAGAGCTCGACCCTCATGCGGGAGGAGACCTTAAGGGTGCCGCTCCCGGTCGCGCCGGCAAGAGCTTTGGGTTGGTTGTCCTGATAGCCGTGAATGTTGACGGTGACCGTTGAGGGCAATTGCGCCGTCATCTCCGGTGGCACACGGTATTCGATTGCGCCGCTCTTAAGGTTGTTTTTCCATGCCTCCAGTTGATCGCCCAGCGCATATTCGTCTTCCGCAGGTGCGGAAGAGGCGCCTCTATGAGCGTGTGAGGGTGCGGGTGGAGGTGCGGGTGAAGGGCTGGGTTGCGCCGCACTCCTGAGGAGGGGTTGACCTGGATGGCGTGGAACTCCGTGGCGCGCAGCCGACCAGAAAAACGCTGCAACCCGTCAAAAACAGGAGCGACAGGCAGACGAGCGAAAAACGATGTTGGAAGAGCTTACACAGACAGCGCGTGGCTAACCTCAGTTTCCTGCATCCAGCAGTGTGAGGCTTGGCTCTGATGCAGTCCAATGCTTTTTCGTCGTGACGATTTTGGATTTGGCTGTGGAAGGGCATCTGAGGAGTGCGCGTCGCGGCATTTATACTGAAAATTCTGTTTCCTTGATTCTCGGCGGAGTTGGATTTGCAACAAGCGGAAATTGGAATTATCGGGGGCAGCGGTTTGTATGCCATGCCCGGACTTACATCCGTGCGCGAAGAGCGCGTGGAAACCCCATTCGGCGAGCCGAGCGACGCCTTCGTACTCGGCGAATTAGAGGGCCGCAAGGTCGTCTTCCTTGCGCGACACGGACGCGGGCACCGAATTTTGCCGTCCGAACTAAATTTTCGTGCCAACATCTATGCCCTGAAAAAACTTGGCGTCGAGCGGATTCTTTCCGTCTCCGCCGTGGGTTCGCTCAGAGAAGAACATAGGCCCACGGACTTCGTGATTCCCGATCAATTTATCGACCGCACGTTTCATCGCGTCTCGACCTTTTTTGGCGATGGAATTGTGGGCCATGTCGCGTTTGGAGATCCGGTATGCGCGGTCGTGGCGCAAACCATCGTCTCTGCCTGCGAATCGGAAGGCCTGGTCGGCAAGGCGGGCGGGACCTATGTGTGCATGGAGGGTCCGCAGTTTTCGACGCGCGCCGAGTCGAATCTCTACCGTAGCTGGGGTGCCGATGTCATCGGCATGACGAATCTCCAGGAGGCCAAACTGGCCCGCGAAGCCGAGATTTGCTACGCGACCGTGGCCATGGTGACCGATTATGACTGCTGGCACGAAGGGCACGACGCCGTGACGGTCGATCAGATTGTTGCCGTCTTGAACCAGAATGCAGCCAACGCCTGCAAGGTGGTGATGGCCGCGGTTGCGGCCATGCCCAGAGAAAGAAGCTGCCCGTGCGCATCCGCGCTGAAGTATGCGATTCTTACCAGCCCGGAGGCAACTCCAGCGGCCACGAGAGAAAGACTGGAATTGCTGATTGGAAAATATCTGAACGAGACAACGAAGGGATAACGGATGGCGATTTTAGTCGTGGGAAGTGTTGCATTCGACACCATTGAGACGCCCTCGGGCCGCGCAGAACGCTGCTTGGGCGGAGCGGCGACGCACTTTGCGCTGGCGGCCAGCTACTTTACGGAAGTACGGGTGATTGCAGTCGTCGGCGAAGACTTTACCACGGAACATGAGGCCATCCTGACGCGCCGCGGAATCGATACACGCGGCATTGAGCATATTGCGGGCAAGAGTTTTTTCTGGAGTGGATCGTACCTGAAGAATCTGAATGAGGCGCAGACGCTGAAGACCGACCTGAACGTCTTTCAGAGCTTCACGCCGAAGATTCCGGCCGACTACCAGGACAGTGAATATCTGTTTCTTGCAAATATCGATCCGGTGCTGCAGGAGGACGTTCGCGGCAAGATGCCGAAGGTAAAGCTCGTCTGCGGCGACACGATGAATTATTGGATCAACGATCATGGCGAGAATCTGGCCCGTGTTTTGAAAGTTTTGGATGGATTGCTGATCAATGATGGCGAAGCCAAACTGCTGGCCAGAGATTCCAACATGGTACGTGCCGCGGAGAAGATTCTTACGATGGGCCCGAAGAGCCTGATTGTGAAACACGGCGAATATGGAGCGACGGCTTTCTTCAGCGATCGCTCGTTTGCGGGTAATGGCCGGCGTGTGTTTCTGCCATTCCGTGCGCCCGCTCTGCCTTTAGCGGAGGTCGTCGATCCCACGGGCGCGGGCGATTCCTTCGCCGGAGGATTCTTCGGGTATCTGGCTGCGCAGAAGGAACTGACACCAACGGTATTCAAGAAGGCAATGTTCTATGGCGGAGTAATGGGCTCGTTCGCTGTTGAACGTTTCGGCACCGAACGCCTGCAACAGCTCGATCCGAAGGAGATTGACGAACGCTTTGCGCTCTTCCGCCAACTCTCGCACCTTGACTGACGCTGAAACGGAGCGGCTGGCGCTGCGAAGCCAGACTTTTGTCGTTGCCTGGAGCGCTCTGCTCGTTTCACTGCTCGCGCTTTCCTATAGCTATTCGCGCGGCATTCTGCTGCTCTACGGAGACGCTGTAGCGCACCTCCATATCGCGCGACGGCTCATCGATTCGCGTACCCCTGGACTGCGGCAATTGGGTTCCGTCTGGCTGCCGCTGCCGCATCTATTGCTTGTCCCGTTCGTTGCCCGCCTGGAGTGGTGGCAGTCAGGACTCGCGGGTGCATTTCCCTCTATGGGGGCATACATTCTGGGCACTGCAGGAATGTACCGGCTGGCACGCTTTTGGTTGCAGCCGCGAACCGCGTTGATTGCGGTGGTGTTCTTTGCGTTGAATCCCGGTCTGCTCTACCTGCAAACGACGGCAATGAACGAGCCCTTGTTTCTGGCGGTGATGATCTGGGCAGTTGTATTGATCATCGAGTACGGACGCGCTCTTGAGGCAGACGAAACTAGGCGTGCCGCGAAGCTGCTGATCGGTGCCGGTGTGGTCCTCGTGGCTGGGATCTTCACGCGCTATGACGGATGGGTCTTCACATTCCTCGCATGGCTCGTCGCGCTAGGGGAGATGTTGCGCAAGAGGAGATGGAATTCGCCGGTCCGGGGAGCCTTTCTCCTGTTCACCTTGATACTGGCCGTCGCGCCGCTTGTGTGGATGGTATATTCCGCGCGGCAATTTGGCGATCCGCTGGACTTTTTGCGTGGACCCTACTCGGCCCAGGCGATCGAAGCGCGGACTGCCACGCCGGGATCGCCGCACTATCCGGGTTGGCATAGCATGCGGGTAGCGGAGCTCTATTTTTTCAAGGCAGCCGAACTGGGAGCAGTGCCGGAGCGCTTCGCCAACCTGCTGCTGATTTTATCGATTGCGGGAAGCGCGGCGGGTGCGATCCGATGGCGTCACAGGGATGGAATGACGGCATTGCTGCTGTGGTTCCCGGCGCCCTTCTACGCCTACTCCATAGCATACGGGTCTGTGCCGATCTTCATTCCTATCTGGTGGCCGCACTCCTGGTACAACACGCGGTATGGAATGGAAATGCTGCCGATATTTGCGCTGTCGCTCGCATTCCTGGTGGCGTGTGTAACGGACGGGATTGCGCGCTTCAAGCCTTCGATTGTTCCCTGGGTCCTGGCAGCCGCCGCATTACTCATTGTGGCGGGCAATGTAGCCCTTCTGAGGGCCAAACCGCTGGTGCTGGATGAAGCGATAGCGAATTCGCGCACGCGGATTTCTTTTGAGGTGGCATACGCCCATGCCTTGGAAATGCTGCCCGAGAACAGCACGATCTTGGCTTATACATCCGAGCATGTCGGCGCCTTCCAGCGCGCCGGCGTAGCGCTGAAACGAACCATCAATGAGTCGGACTACTACGAATGGGCTCCTGCGCTCAAAGATCCCGCAAAGGCCGCGGATTTCGTGATCGCTACCGATGGCGATCGAGTGGCGCAGGCGGTTGCCGCCAGGCCAGACGGTCTGACGCTGATCAACATTGTGTGCTCGACTGGTCAACCGTGTGCGCGCTTTTACCGTTCAGATCGCCACGCCGCGAGTGGTAGCATCACCCAGAAATGAATTTTCAGGATAAGGGATTGAGTCGGTTCGCCAAGGTCCATGCCTGTGGGAACGATTTTCTGATTGTGGAGGGCGAGTGCGATCGCGAGTTGGCGATCAAGCTTTGCGCACGCAATACCGGCATTGGCGCGGACGGCGTGGAGTTCTTGGACTGGACGGGGGACCGCGAAGGCCGCATCCGGCTGCTGAATGCCGATGGATCCGTTGCGGAGATTTCGGGCAACGGCACGCGTTGCGTGGCCGCCTGGATGGCTCACCGAAAGAATCTGCAAACAGGCGACTTCATCGCTCTCGATACAGATGCGGGCAGGCGCGATTGCCGGTTGGTGTGCGTTGATGGCCACAAGTTCGAGTTCGCCGCGAGAATGGGTGTTCCCCTGATCGCGGATAAGGAGATCACGCTTACCGACGGAAGAAAGATCATGGGAGTCGCGGTGTCGACAGGCAATCCTCACTTTGTGATCTTTGTCGAGGACGGGTCATTTGAAGCATACGGCCGTAGCTGGCAAGTCCTGGGACGCGAGATTTGCTCTCATGGGGATTTTCCCCATGAGACCAATGTAGAATTCGTGCGTATAACGGATACAAATTCAATCGAGATACGCATCTTTGAACGCGGAGTGGGACCAACGACCTCGTCGGGAACGGGTACGTGCGCGACAGGAGCGGCGACGATTGCCCGGCGCAGCGGCAATCCCCATCTTGTGGTCCGTGCGCCGGGCGGCGAACAGCAGGTCGATTGGGCTGGTGGGGACACGGAGATGATCCTGACCGGTCCGGCCGAGTTAATTGCTGTGGGCGAGGCCTGGTGATGAAACCTTTACTCAAGCCCGAAGCCGTGCCTTATGGCGCGCGGGTGGCGGTTGTTGCGCCCGCCAGTAATGCCAAACCTGAGCGTGTCGAATTAGGCTTGGCTGCGTTGAGGAAGCGAGGTTTCGACGCTATCGCCGGCGCACATACCCTGGGCAAGGAGCCGCCTTTCTTTTCGGGAACGATTGCCGAGCGGCTCGCCGATCTGCACCGGGCATTCGCCGACCCGGAGATTCCAGCGATATTTTGTACGCGTGGCGGTTACGGATCGAATTATCTGCTTGAGGATTTGGATCTTGAACTGGTTCGCGCCAATCCTAAGCCCTTATTTGCCTATAGCGATTTGACCACCGTGCAGACCTGGCTTCTGGATCAGATCGGTCTTGTGGGATTTCATGGGCCGATGGTGGCGGCGGATTTCTACCGCGAAGACGGAGTGCATGAGCCGAGCCTCGAAGCCGCGCTGAGCGGCGGCCTGGCGGTCGCGGGCGTTGACGAGGGGTTGCGGGTTCTGCAGCCCGGCCGCGCACGCGGCGTAATTTATGGCGGATGTTTGAGCATTCTTGCCTTCGCTCTGGGCACGCGCTTTGCGCCACAGACCGAGGGCAAGTTGCTTTTTCTCGAAGATGTGGCGGCGAAACCCTATCAGGTAGACCGAATGCTGCGCCAGATGCTGCTGGCGGGCAAGTTCGATGGCGTAACCGGGTTGATTTTTGGTGAGATGCTGGAGTGTGGCTCTCCCGGAACCCGCGCTGACTTGCTTGACCAGGTTATTCTTCGAGTCTTCGACTGGTTCGATGGTCCAATTGCCATAGGTTTGCGGTCGGGACATGTTTCGCGCCGCAATGTGACTCTGCCCCTAGGCATTGAAGCGGAATTGATTCTGGAAGATAAGCCGGTGCTGCACTATCTGGAACCGGCAGTGCGGATTTGAGGGATGCAAGGTAAAAAGCATATTCACCTGATTGGAATTTGCGGGACAGCAATGGCGTCCCTCGCCGGGCTCTTGCAGTTGAAGGGGCATAGGATCACCGGTTCAGATCAGGCAGCCTATCCTCCGATGTCGGACTTGTTGCGAGGGCTGAATATTTCGGTCGCCGAGCCCTTTTCTGAGAAGAATCTAGAGCCACGGCCGGATTTGGTGGTCGTCGGCAATGCGATGTCGCGGGGCAATATCGAGCTTGAATATGTGCTCGATCAGAAGATTGCTTTCACATCCCTGGCCCAGCTCATCCATGAAGAATTTTTGCCGGAGCACAAGTCATTGGTTGTGGCGGGAACACACGGCAAAACGACAGCCACGAGTATGCTGGCCTGGATTTACGAGATGGCATCCAAAGAGCAGCATGAGCTGCGGCCCTCGTTTCTGATCGGCGGCGTCGCGGAGAACTTCGGGACAAGTTTTCAACTGAGCGCAGGCCAGCCCTTCATTCTAGAGGGCGACGAGTACGATACGGCCTTCTTTGATAAGGGACCGAAGTTCATGCATTACTTTCCAGATGCCCTTATTCTGACCCACGTCGAGTTCGACCACGCCGACATTTATCGCGATCTCGATGCGGTGAAGACAGCGTTCAAGCGGCTGGTGAATCTTGTGCCAGGACGCGGGAGGGTTGTGGCATTTGACGGATCCGCGAATGTGGACGAATGTGTCAGCCGCGCATTTTGCACGGTGGAACGCTATGGATTCCAGGCCGATTCCTGCTGGCGAATTGAGGGTTTGGAGCATCAAGAATCGAATACGCGGTGGCGCGTTCTTCGCAAGCGTGAGCCGTGGGCAGAATTCACAATGAAGATGGCCGGAGCGCATAATGCGCTCAATGCTACCGCTGCCGCAGCGTTGGCCGCGGGCCAGGGCATTTCGGTCGAGGTCATCACAGAGGCGCTCGCAACCTTCCAAAGCGTGAAGCGGCGGCTTGAAGTTCGGGCCATTGTGAACGGCATAACGATCATCGACGACTTCGCGCATCATCCAACGGCAATTCGGGAAACGCTCAAGGCGCTGCGGGCGGCGTATTCTGGCGCGCGGCTCTGGGCGGTGCTCGAGCCGAGGTCGAACACACTGCGCCGCAATGTATTTGAGCGCGAGCTGGTGGACAGCCTGTCGCTCGCCGATCGGGTGGTTATGGCAGGGGTGTTTAAGCAGGAGAGCATTCCCGAGAGCGAGAGACTGCATCCGGAGGCAGTCGTGAGCGCCTTGCTAGCTGGGGGCCGCGAGGCTGTGCTGCTGAAAGACGCGGGCGAAATTATCGAAGCCATTGCTCCTGAATTGCGGCTTGGCGACGTGGTGGCGATTCTTTCGAACGGCGGATTCGATGGGATCTACGACAAATTGCCGCAGCGCTTACGCGAGCCCACTGCGCCGCGCAAAGGCTAGAGCCGATGCTGCCCGCACTTACCCTGCTCCTCGTTTATCTGATTCTGGGGATACCGGCCGCGCTCGTGGGTATCCCATGGGCGCTAGCTTCGCGCGATATCCGCTTCGTGTATGGATGGACGATGTGGATCATGCATGCCGGGCTGCGTGCCGCCGGGATTCGCATTGAGGTTGTGTGGCGTGTGCCGCCTCAGCCGGGGAAACGCTACATTTTTCTTTCTAACCACGTCTCGAATCTCGATCCTCCGGTACTGTTACCGCTGCTGCCCGGAAGGACATCTGTCTTCGTCAAACGGTCGCTAACCAAACTACCGGTACTCGGATATGGGATGAAACTGGGGGATTTTATTCCCGTGGATCGCGATGGCCGCGTGGAGAGCGCGAAGGAGAGCGTAACATTGGCAGCGGGTGTGCTCGCGTCCGACGTACACATTACGTCGTTTGTGGAGGGGACGCGCTCGCAGAATGGGCGGCTGCTGCCTTTCAAGAAAGGCCCGTTTTATCTCGCGATGGAGACGGGAGCGCCTGTCGTTCCGGTCTCAATCTGGGGCACAGAGACGATGATGAAAAAGGGCAGCATGCGGATTTATCCGGGCACCGCGCATGTGACCTTTCATGCGCCACTCGATCCAAAGGAATATGCCACGCGCGAAGACCTGATGGTCGCGGTGAGAAGCGCGGTTGAATCGGGGCTTCCTGAATGGATGTGGATTGACCCGGCTACTTAAGGATGGCGTTGTAGCCGTCTGCGAGCAGTTTCGCGCGCGTGGCCCTGGCCTCATCGCGAGTGGCGAACGGACCGATCTGGACGTGTAACAGATCATCCTTGGGTTCGTTGCGCACAACCACGTTGTATCCGCGCTTCTTGAGTGTGGCCACCAGAGCGTCTGCATCTTGCTGGCGTGAGACCGCGGCGACCTGAACCATGGTTGGCACGGCGGGTGCCGCCGTAGCGGACGGTGGTGCCGTTGACGCCGCAGTCGGAGTAGCGGAAGCAGGGACAGGTTCAGGGGCCGCTGCCGTGACAGCTGATGAAGCCTTCGTTACCGGTAAAGCGGCAGTAGACGAGGCAATGGCTGGAACGTGCTTGGCCGGCGCAGACGAGATTGCATCTGGCGGCTCCTGCGTGACCGGCTTGGCTATGCTTGCGGAAGGTTTGCGCGGCGCTGGAGCGGGAGTGACCTCCGCTTCACTTGCGTCAGGCCCTGGTGTGTACGGTGCGGCGGCGGGCGATTCCTCTTCGCGGGCAGAGGAGGTGAGAGGTGGCTGCACTAGAGGCTTCGAAGGAGCCTTTTCTGCCGAACCTTCGGAGGTCGCACCCAAGGATGGCTTTGGAGAGGGCGCGCTGCCGCGTCCGAGCGAATATCCAAAGCCAAAAAACACTCCGCAGATGAGCACCAAGCCAAAGAAAACGCCAAGCAAGGATCGCATGCCGAGAGTGATTTCGGTATCGGTTTGCTTCTCTTCGTCCGTCTCCTGAATAGACCTCATAGTCTCGTTTAACCCGCTACTTTGGCTCTTGTGGCGGCGTTGGCTGAATCGGTGACGCCGGGTTTACCTGCGGGGCGAATCTTCCCAGCAGAGAGATCAACTCGACCGGCAAGGGGAAGACCACAGTAGTGTTTTTTTCCGTGCCGATTTCGTTGAGTGTCTGCAAGTACCGTAGTTGCAAGGTAATCGGTTGCTGGGCCAGTAGATTACCGGCTTCAACCAGGCGTTGTGCGGCGGCAAATTCGCCCTCGGCGTTGATGATTTTTGAACGTTTCTCGCGTTCCGCTTCCGCCTGCCTGGCCATGGCGCGTGTCATAGATTCGGGCAGGTCAACCTGTTTTACTTCGACGCTGACGACCTTGACCCCCCATGGCTCGGTGCGCTGGTCGATGATGGACTGGATGCGTTGGTTGAGCGCGTCGCGGTGTGAAAGTAGCCCATCCAACTCCACTTCGCCCAGAACTGAGCGCAAGGTGGTCTGGGCAAACTGCGAGGTCTGGTGAACGTAGTTGGCCACTTCAATGACGGCCTTCGCCGGCTCAAGCACCCGCATGGTAATGACGGCATTCACCTTAATGGTGACATTGTCGCGCGTAATAACATCCTGCGGAGGGACCTCAAGAACCTCCTGCCGCAACGATACGCGAACGATTTGATCGATGGGGCGAAAGACCAGAATCACTCCAGGGCCCTTCGGAGGCATCAGTACACGGCCCAGCCGGAAGATCACACCGCGTTCGTACTCGCGAAGAATCTTGATGGAATTGAATAAGTAGAGGACAACGACCAGAATAACGATCAGTCCGGGAATTCCACCAATCATGAGACTTCCACCCGCAAGCGATTGTATCGCACTGACGTGGCGCCATCGCGGTTAATCAGCCGTGTCCGCAGTCTTGGGAATCCTGTCTACCAACAAAGTCAGACCATCAACTGAGCGGACACGGACCTGGTCGCCGGTTCCGGCCGGAAGGGAAGACTCGGCAAGCCAAATCTCTCCGTGGACGAGGATTTGGCCTCGCGGAACAAGCGGCTGCTGGGCAATGCCGATATTTCCAATGAGAGCATCAGGGCCCATGACGGCCTTATTCCGGTGCGCACGGATGGCGATGCTAACCAGAAATACGGTGACGAGGCCAAAGGCCAGACCGCAGGCAACAGCTGTAGCCACGCGCACGCGCATCTCGGGGATCGGTCCCGCCACCAGGGTGAGCGTTCCAAAGATAAGCGCGACGATGCCTGCGATTGCCAGCACGCCGTGACTCGGAAATTTGGCCTCGAGTAGCAAGAGCGTAAATGCTGCGATGAGCAACATCAGCGCCGTATAGCGGACGGGCAGCATATTCAGAGCGAAAAGGGCGGTCAGCACCAGCACAGTTCCCAGCGCCCCGGGAACGATCGTTCCGGGAGAGTTGAACTCAAGGTAAATCAAGAGACCGCCGAGGACGAGGATCAGCACCGCAAAATTCGGGTTCATCAAACGGTCGAGGAGCCGTTCGCGCAAGGTTGTCTCGAGTGGAACCAATTCCGCATTCCGGGTGTGAAGTGTAACAGTGTCGCCGTTAAAGCGCTTGATGGAGCGGCCATCCAGCGCGTCAAGCAGAGCGCGGTCACTCGCTGCAACGATATCGATGAGGTGAAGATCTTCGGCTTCGCGCTCTGTGAAGGACTTGGAGTTGAGTACGGCATCCTGGGCGGCACCTGTATTGCGATTGCGCAGTGAGACATACGACCGCAGAAACGCGGTCGTGTCGTTCTCCAGTTTCTGCTTCATCAGGGCATCCATCTGCCCGCCTTCGATTACGGGATGTGCAGCACCGGCATTAGTCCCTGGAGCCATGGCGGCGATGTCCGCAGCCTGCAGTAGAAAGAAACCGGCAGAGCCGGCGCGGCTGCCGGAGGGTGCCACATAAACGATGACCGGCACCGGCGACGCAAGGATCTTCCCCACCATCGAACGCGTCGAGTCGAGCAATCCTCCCGGTGTATTCAGTTCAATGAGGACCGCGCTGGCATGGATCTCGTTGGCGAGAGTAAAGCCCCGCGTCAAATATTCCTCACTGATGGGCTGAATCGTGTCGTTCAGGTGGAGGACGACAACCTGCGGCGCGCCTGGCTGTGGTACTTCTGGGGAAGCTTGCGAAAACGCAGGGAAAGACACAAGCACGGCGAGCGCGGTAACCCAAATCGCCGATCTGTGGGCGCGCTTTCTCATGGAACCTGCTGACCTCGTGATTCTAGCGCCTGCTTCATGCCGCGTGCATTTGCATTTGCAGGCTCGAGCTTCAGCGCGTGACCTACCTCATTGGAAGCCTCGCTGAGCTGGTTCGTTGCAAGGTCGAGCCGCGCCAGGATCAGATGAGCGGGCACATTCGGCGAGAGGGCTAAAGACTTCTGCGCTTCCTGGCGTGCGGCGTTTGCATCGCCGCTGCGCTCGCGTACCAGAGCTAAACCGGCGTGCGCAAGTGCGGAAGAGGGATTGGCCTGAAGCGCTGATTGGAATTCACGCTCTGCTTCGAGGGCGAGACCGCTGCTCATGAACTGATTTCCCTCATTCACCAGGGCCGAGGCTCGTTCTGCCGGAGGCAGAGACGCAAGTCGCATCGACTGCACCTGCTCCAGTTCAAACGCTGCCTGGCGGAAACCCGTTTCGTCGTAGGTACGCTTGATGCGCTCCAGGGGTAGCGTGTCGTCCTGGATGGCCTTGCCCCGATCGGGATTCACCTTCACTAAGCCCGGGTTCTTAAGGACGTTCGCAAAGGTCTGTGCTTCAGTGTCTTGCGGCCGAAGCTTCGCTGCCTGATCGATCTCACGTATAGCGCCCGGCACGTCGTTGCGGCGCCGCAGAGCGACCGCAAGGTTGAAGTGATAGTCGGGGTCTTTGGGATCGGCGACCGTCGCTTGCTGAAAGAGGGGAACGCCGTCTCGTCCACGGCGGCTGGCAGCGACGGCCTGATTATTTACCACCTCGGGCAGGGGCAGGCGCATGCTGACGAAGGCAAATGCGTCTTCGGCCCTCATGTAATTTGCCGTGTAGAAGAAGGCCAATCCCCGATAGAAATCGGCCTCAAGCGCCTTAGGATCGTCTTTCGACAAACGGCCGAAGGTCGCAGCCGCTGACTCATAATCCTGATTAGCGAAATACGCCTTGCCGAGGGCTAGCCATGCCGGCGTGAAGCTGGGAGCAAGGCGAACGGCCTCTTTCAGGTGTACAACCCGCTCCGTGGGCGATTCATCGATGGTGCCCCTGATGTAGCTCTCAAAAGCATCGACGCGCAGGGGCGCGTCAGCCGCGAGGAAGGTCTGTTCCGCTACCGAGTAGGACGGGTCGAGCTGACGAGCAATGCGCCAGGCCAGGCTATTGAGGATATCGAGCAGGTTTTTGAGATCGGCCTCCTGCTGGATGGGCGCACTGATTTTGAGCGCCTTGGCATCCAGAACCTGAGCAGTTGCCGAAAGCCGATCACCGGTGATGGTATAGGATCCTATGATCACGGAGTCGGAATCGAGCGTTTGGGCAATGCGAATCGTGGTGGCTCGCGATGGCCGGAAAGACTGGGGAAGGCCCAAGTGATCGAGCGCGTAGAGGCGGTCGGCGCGGCTGATGCTCAAAAAGCCGGCGGCTTCCATACGGCGATTCAGAATGTCGGCGGCGGCTTCGCCGATCCAGTCCAGATTTGGCTGCGATGTGTGGTTCTCAAAGGGCAGGACCAATAACAGCCGTCCATGCATCGGTGGGTTGGAGGATGGCTCAGCGGACGCGGTTGGAAGGGCCGGTTGAGCGTAGGCAATTCCTGAGAAAAGGACGAGCGAGATCAGGGAAAGGGAGAGAGACCGAAACATAGATCGAAGCAAGAACCGCACAAGCACGATTATAGTTGGCAGCACCCTTCTGATTTCATTGGCGGGTCAGTCTAGCCTCTTGCGGGCGATCAAAATGCAGCACGGCTGCCCATTGTCCCTTGCGCTGCGCCTGCCATGTGACGGCTCCGTCTAGCAGCCGGGCAATCACACTAGGTGTGAGGTCGTGGTGGAAGTCGAAGAAACGCGTGTCGAGATCTTCATTCCGGCGCCCGAGACTAAAGGGCAGATGGGGCGGATCGTATTTCGTAGAGAAGATCAAGCCAGCGGTGTAGGGCTGCTGGAGCTGCGCGGCTTTTTGTATCTGCGGGAAGGAAAAATTATCAATGGCAACGACTGGGATAGGCTGCACAACGTAGCCTAACTCGGGTTTGGAGAGCTCGTCGGTGGCGGGCCACGCCGTCAACACAGTGGAGTGCGGGTAGCGTTCAAGAATTTGCGTTATGGCCGACTGATGCAGGCGAATCACGTCGCGGTAGGCGAGATTGTCTTCCGGCGCGAAGCGATACGGCGGGTTCACAAACAATCCGGCGACGAATCCTGTTGCGCTCAGGGCGACGAGCGCCGGCCATGGTCGAAAGCGCCTGCGGAAGGTGTTTACGCATAGCAGGATTACCAGCGGATACAGCGGCAATAAATACCGGGTGAGCAGCGCGCCTCCCAAGATCGAAAAAAATGTGAGATTCGCCAGGATCACGACATAGAAA
This sequence comes from Silvibacterium sp., assembly GCA_049588475.1. Lineage (GTDB taxonomy): Bacteria > Acidobacteriota > Terriglobia > Terriglobales > Acidobacteriaceae > Silvibacterium. Next base: position 18,887 of record JBAVYX010000473.1, read on the forward strand.
CGAGCCTGGACCTCAAGCGAGATCCGGAGACGTGTGGTTCCGTCTTCCTCCTTGAGCGGTGGCAACAGCATACAGGCGAACATCAGGAGCACGGGCACAAAAAGATTCATGTGAGCAGTGATATGCAGCACGCGATGCCCAAAAGCGAGTAACACGCGCAGCGGCGTGAGCGTTGCCGTGGCGTTGTAGCGCAGGTATTCCGGGTTGCCGAAGACGAATCCTGTGCGATCCCGATGGTAGAGGTACCAAAGCGCGAGCGGCAGGGCGGGCAGGCAGAGTATCGCCACCCGGGCAAGGTCTTTCTTAATCCGAGATCGGATGCCAAGCCACGCTTCCCATATCGCGAGGGCAAGCGGAGTGACGATGGCCGTTTCTTTTGAAAGTGCGGCTAGCGAAAAACAGATGATGGCCAGCCACAATCGGGATTCCATCTCCAGCAAAAAAGCAATGGCCCAGAGCGTTGCCGCGGCAGCGAATATATCGGCATGCGCGAGTGAACTTTGCGCGAAGAACACCGGATAGATGCCAGTCAACAGGGTGGTGGCTGCGGCGACCGACTGTCTGCCAGTGGCGACAAGAGCGATCTTCCAGGTCGCGGTCAGCGCCAGCGATGCCACCAAAGACATAGCCAGACGGGTTGCCAGGGGCGAAAAGCCGAAAATCTTCCAGAAGGTGGCGAGGTAAATAGAGGGCAAGGGAGGGTGGGCGTTCGAGAGGGTGGTGGACGGGATGAGGGAACCGGTCCGGAAGAAGTCATAGGCGGCGGGGATGTAGTAGCCGGCTTCATCCCAGTAGTAAGGCAGCCATAACAACGGCCAATGGGCCAGAACAACCACGAGGAAAATCGCCATGACGACGATCCACAAGGGAACAGGCCGGCTATCGGGAACTGCTTTCAGCTTCTTTGGGTCGGACACGCGTCAGTGTATCAACTTTATATTTACCAGGCCGGGTACAGGTCACTCAGTGGTGAACCATTTGCGATATGCCGATACTCAGACCATTCCACATAATCTGCACACCGATTATCAGAAGGATAAACGCGGACAGACGCGTCAGGATATTTGTGCCCGACTTGCCAAGTGCCTGCACCAAACGGTCCGCGTTGCCATAACAGATGTATACCGAAACGCAAGTGAGGGCCATCGCCGTCAAAGCCGCCAGGAATCGGCGCGGGTAGCCGTGCTCGAAACCAGGGCCTCCCTGGTGCCTTAAGTGTGCGCCCAACGTGATTGCGATGGAGATACAGCCCGGGCCGACAGTCAGAGGGAGTGTCAAAGGGAAAAAGGCGTGCCCCAGAGCGTTTTCGAGCGTCGCTGGCTCGGTTTTCTCAGAAGACTCATCGCTTTGCTGATTCAATAGACTCCAACCCGTGGCCGCCACGACGAGTCCGCCTGCGAGTTGCACCACAAACAGAGAAACGCCGAGAAGAGTCAGGATTTCACTGCCGATCAACAACGAGATCGCGAGGATCGCGAAGCCGTAAACCGCGATCTTGCGAGCGAGAACCTTTTGGATCGACTCCGGATAGCGGCGGGTCAAGCTGAGAAATATCGGGGCATCGCCGATGGGATTCACAATTGGGAACAACGTAATGAACGTGACGACCAGGACCTTTATAAAATCAGCGAGATTCGCCACCATTTCATTCACCCTGATCTGAACCGGTTACACCGGGCCATCCGGCCCCGTCGCAACAGAGTTCGTGCATTTCTCCATCGAAGGCTCCGTTTTATTCTCCCTTCGACGGCTGTAGTGTAACTTGTTACTTCAGTTCTGCGATCCATCCGCAATGCTGATCACGAGTGCGAACACCCAGTCTTCAATAGAAGATTGATTGCGGTCGTGTCGTTACAACTCTGGAACGCCATTGTTTATTTCTGTAGTGGGGGAGCGTTACGACTCCGGCATCTCTCAGGCAGTGAGGTCATGGAGGAGGCACGCTGCGATGCGCCGCTCGATGAATCGCCGCTCCATGGGGCTGCGCGTGAGCGCAAGTGCCGCGTGGAAGTGCTGGTGTGCGATCTCCGGCCGTCCGCAGCGCAACTCGAGTTCGCCGAGCGTCGCGGGATAGAACGGATAAGCGGCGAGGCGATCGAGGCCTTTCATGGCGCGGATCTCTTCGAGCCCGCGTTCCGGGTCCCGATATTGGGCGACGGCAATAGCGCGGTTGAGTGCAACCACGGGTGATGGACGAATCTTCAGCAGCGTGTCGTAGAGGGAAACAATGCGCTCCCAGTTTGTGTCCTCGGCACTGTGCGCACTGGCATGAACCGACGCAATTGCCGCTTCGACGTGATATTCGGTCAGCTCCGACCCGGTGGCCGAGAGATCGAGGAGGCGTTGTCCTTCAGTCACAAGCCGCGCATCCCATTGCGAGCGATCTTGTTCGAGAAGAGAATGGAGATCGCCGGAAGCATCGACACGCCCGGGCAGGCGTGCCGCGTGAAGACACATGAGCGCTCCGAGGGCCAGCGTTGCCGGGGTTGATGCAAGCGGATTTCTGCGCAACAATCCGGCCAGACGCAGCGCCTCACCGCAGAGTTCAACGCGCACGGCCGATTCGGCCGATGCTCCGTGGTAGCCCTCGTTGAACAGCAGGTAAAGTGCACGGTGAACGGCCGAAAGGCGGGCGGAGAAATCGGCGGCGGTGAGATCGAAGAGTTTTTTAGAGCCGGCGAGCACTTTCTTCGCGCGCGCGATGCGCTTCTCAATGGCGGAGCTGGTACTGAGGAAGGCGCCGGCTACCTCCGCAACGCTGAAGCCGCAAAGAATATGGAGGATGAGCGCGACCTGGGCTGGCTCGGGCAGCCGGGGATGGCAGCAGGAGAACATCATGCGCAACTCATCGTCCTCGATGGCGTGCGCTCCGAAAAGCTCGTGGACGACGGGGACCAGCGTCCACTCGCTTTCGAGCATGCGGCCCAGTTCGGGAGCAAAGGTGCGTGCAGTGCGCTCGCGCCGCAGGACATCAATGGCGCGATGCTTCGCGGTTGCCATGAGCCACGCGGAAGGATTCTCCGGTACGCCGCGAAACTTCCAGACTTCCAGCGCGCGGCAGAAGGCGTCCTGCACGACGTCTTCCGCCAGCGCGAGGTTGTGGACTCCGAAGATGCGGGTAAGCGCGGCAACCATGCGTCCGGCTTCGTGCCGGAACAGGTGATCGTCGAACTCGACTGCTGCCGGCTCCATCTACATACTCATCTTCATGATGGGGCGCACTTCCACAAAGCCGTCCTTTTCGAAGATAGGGCAGCCCCAGGCAAGCTCTGCCGCCTCGTCGATGTCTTTGGCTTCCACCAGAGTGTAACCGCCGACCAGGTCCTTGGCTTCCGCGTAGGGGCCGTCGGTAACGGCACTTTTCTTTTTACCCTTGACGACCTTTCCGGACGGCTCCAGCGGATTGCCGATCGCCTTCAGATGGCCACCGTCGCCAAGCTCTTTCATCCACGCGACCCATTTCTGCATGGTCTGCTGCATTTGCTCGGGAGACCCGGACGAGTCTCCGCCGCGATACAGGTATAAGAATTCGCTCATTGTGATTCTCCTTTTTGTTGAGTGTGTGTTTCGATGCTGCGACTCTTAAACGTCTGAGGGACGTGGCGCCGGACATTATTTTCTTGATTGAACGGCAAAAAAAATCTGAACCCCTCTCACGGAGGATACGAACCGTCTCAAGTTTAGTTCCGGAGACTGAGGGGCAATGGTGACGTCGCCAGCTACCACAGTCTTTATCGTGCCGAAGATACAAGGAAAGCGAGGACGCGCGCTTGATCAGGTCTTAGTGGACCGGGCCATGCGGGATGGGTAACGGGTGCGATTGCGGTTCGAGTGCAATATCGCCAAAGGTCTGCTCATACTGAGAGATGTTTTGGCCAAGGATGTTCCAGAGCGCCTTGGCCTGCTGCGGGCTGATGTAAATGCCCTGGGCGTTCTCGATAGTGACCTGGTCAGGCGTTTCCTGGTGGACGAGACCAAAGGCGAGAAAGAAATCCCATACGCTGACGCGCACCTGAACGCTGTTGGCGTAGTTTTCGCGGTAATCCTGTGACCTGATCAACTGAATTTTGGTCTGAGTAGTATTCATACTGCCTCAAGCGTATAGCAAAACCATCCTTGTCGACGGACTCGGCCAGGCTTGCTTCAAGTCGGGAGGAGCCAATTCCGGCCGGTTCCCATGCCATCGGCCGATTGTGAGAGCTTAGAACTTCTGGAGTAGAGCCGACGGTAGGCTTCGTATTATCTGGTGCGGGAGAAGGGACTCGAACCCCCACGGATTGCTCCGCTTGGACCTAAACCAAGTGCGTCTGCCATTTCGCCACTCCCGCATCCGTGCGAAGATCCACGCTGGCCCATAAATAGCCTACTGGCAAAGGTGCGCCCATTGCAATTGCAGTGCACTCCTCTGCGTTCCTGAATCTGCTCTCAAATCCACCCTGTTCAACTTTGTGGTAAACAAGGATTAATTTTCTGTTAGGAGAATCCATGCTTTCTGGGGTAGCGTGGCTTGCCCGCGAGCCTTTTCAGCGAACGTGCAGTTGGCGGTCGACTCGCGGTCGAACGGCCGCATCTGTTGTCATCATTCTGACGCTTTGGATTCGCTGTGGCTTCCTCTCAGCGCAGACGGGGGCATCGCAAAGCTCAGATTACCCCACCGT
>JBAVYX010000474.1:0-3519 GCA_049588475.1 Silvibacterium sp.
CCCCCGGTAAAGCGCTCCGACTGCTTGGCCAGGCCCATCTGCTCGTAGAGTGTCGCACCTGCTCCCGGGACATGGAGCAACGCATCCTTCTCCGAGCGGTCAATCGTCATGTGGTAGTCGCCGCACATGCAGGTATCGACAAATTCAATGTCGATGTTATCGCCAACGCCTTCCAGATAGCGGTAATGCCATATCTCGAACGGAAAGGTCGAGGTCTGTCCGCCTCCTTCTGCCACCGGACGGTCATACATGCCGCCACTGGGGTGCGCGTCGATACTGTCCGGCTTGCCAAACGAGATATACATGTGCCCGCGATCGGTTTTCCAGCCCGGCTTGCCGGCAGCGAAGTGCTCGTTCGCATAAGCAATACGCCGGTAGTGCTCTTCTCGGAATTCATTCTCGGGAGAATCTGGATTCGCATTGCGCCGCTGCCAGAAATTCTCGATGAAAGCATCGCGCTCCTCATCGTTGCTCAGACTTTTGAAAGCCTTCAGTTCCTGGTCGGTAATAATCCAGTGGACATCTTCGTCAACCCATTTTTTATAGCTTCCGTGCAACTCCTGCTTCAGATCCTTTTGTTGCTTGAAGCGTTCCTTGTCGGAAAGTTGCCGTTTCAAAGGGTCTTGATTTTGAGAATCCGGTGCGGCCTGCGATCCGGTCTGGGCGGGTTGCTGACCCTGCATACACGGAATTGCCGCAAGCGTACCGAACGCAACTGCAAGAATGAAGGAAAAACGTCCCTTTGACATACGCCGCTAACTGCTCCTATCCAGCGTTCTGATTTTACGGACTCATAACGGCAGATACAAGCGGTCATATTCGATTCTTCACGACTGAAGCAATTGCCATCACCATGTTGTGTTCTCTCTCGAACGGTACCGCGGTAAAGAATCCGCCCGGCCGCCTGATATGATTGTGATGGAATTCGCTGCTGAACCCCCCATCGGCATCGCTGGCGATCCTAAACCAAATCCGGGAACCATTCGTCCTCGTTTTGCGTAGTTCCGCCCGAAGTGATGTTGGCAAATCCTCCCATAGGGAAATGAGCTTGAAGAAAATTATCATTGCCGTTGTTGTCGTCCTTGCCCTGGCAGCCATTGTTGGCTTTACGGTAGTCCGCGCTCAATCCGGGTACACCAAGGTGATTACCGGCAAAGCGGTCCGGAAAGACTTGGTCTCGACGGTCAGCGGGACGGGGCAGATCAAGCCGAAAACCTACGTCAACCTCGGAGCTACCGCTTTCGGGCGCATCACGCATCTCTATGTAAAAGAAGGCGACAAAGTCGTAAAGGGTCAGGAAGTCGCCAGCATTGAAAACGTCCAGCAAGGCGCAAACGTCGAGGGTCAAAAGGCCTCGATTGCCGCCGCTCAGACCGATATTGCTGCCTACGTTGCCGCCGAAAAAACGCAGGAAGCCAACGTTGCGCATGCACAGGCTGACCTTGAACAGAAGCGCCTCGATTTCGACCGCGCCAAGGGCCTCTTCGATGCCCAGGTCATGGCAAAGCAGGATTTTGATGCCAAGAAAGCCGCATACGATCTAGCCGTTGCTGCTCTTGCGCAGGCCAACGCGGCCCTCGCTCAGTCCAAGGCACAAACGCAATCCGGACGCGGGCACCTGAATACGCAGGAAGCTACTCTGCGCGCCAACATCGACCTTCTTGGCAAAACCGTAGCTGTTGCGCCGTTTGATGGCATCGTAACCAACTTACCTGTTCGCGAAGGTGAAACCGTCGTCGAAGGCATTCAAAACGCCCAAGGCTCCACCTTGATGACCCTGGCCGATATGTCTGTCATCACCGCCGAAGTTAAGGTCGACGAAACCGACATCGTCAATGTGGCGCTGGGTCAGTCTGCCGACGTTACCGTGGATGCGCTACCCGGAAAAGTCTTCAAGGGACACGTCACGGAAGTCGGCGACCAGGCACTGCTGCGCTCTACCGGCGTCGCCACCAGTCAGACCACCAGCGGTCAGGAAGAAGCCAAGGATTTTAAAGTCGTCATCACCATTGACTCGCCCGCCGAAGGACTCCGCCCCGGTCTCTCGACAACCGCTAAGATCGAAACGGCACGGAAAAACGACGTGGTCGCCATCCCTATTCAGGCGCTCGCTATGCGCGCTCCACCAGTCGCTGGCGCGAAATCAGATGCTGTGCCCGACCCAGCTGAGAAGCAGGTCCAAGGCGTGTTCGTAGTGGCAAATGAAAAAGGCAAGCTGCGTGCCCGCTTCATTCCCGTCACCACCGGCATCACCGGCACCACTGATATCGAAGTCACCAGCGGAGTGAAGCCGGGTGATGAAATCGTGACCGGAACCTTCCATATCCTGCGCGATCTCAAGAATAATGCCATGGTCAAGCGGGATACGACACCCATCGCGCCGCCCAAGGACAGTGATTCCTCCTCGGGGTCCTAATTCCCGCTGGTTCGATCCCGTTGGAACCGCACGCTTGTCCAAAGCGTACAGACGTATGCGCCAACACGAAATAACAAGAGCGGCCATGTCAGGATTACCGCAATACCGGTTGAGAAACACTTGTGTCTGTTCCCTTAAATAGAACGACACCCTGTATCCTTAATCATTACGGTACGAAACCTGAAATTGCCTATGCCAGATGCTGAACAGGAGCACCGGATGACGACCGAGACCACCACCAATACGGACCCCACTGCGGCCACCGACTTGGAAGAGAAGAACCGCCCGGCGGTACCGCAAGGCGATGTGATCGTCGTCGAAGATATCTGGAAGACCTACGATATGGGCTCCGAGCAGCAGGTGCATGCTCTCCAGGGCATCTCGCTCAGCATCAAACACAATGAGTATGTCGCCATTATGGGCCCCTCCGGCTCGGGCAAATCGACGCTCATGAACCTTATCGGCTGCCTCGACTCCCCCAGCCAAGGCAAGTACTGGCTCAATGGGCATCTGGTCAGCGAACTAAACGACGACGAACTTGCCCGCATTCGCAACAAGGAAATCGGTTTCGTCTTTCAAACATTCAACCTGCTGGCGCGCGCGACCGCTCTGCACAATGTGGAGCTGCCGCTCATTTACAACGGCACCCCCGCAGCCGAACGGTTGGAGCGGGCTCGGGCCTCTCTGCGCGCCGTCAACCTCGACGGACGCATGCACCACAAACCGAATGAGCTCTCCGGCGGCCAACGCCAGCGTGTGGCCATCGCCCGCGCCCTCATCAATCGGCCCTCGATCATCCTGGCCGACGAACCTACCGGCAACCTCGATTCAAAGACCGGCGACGAGATTATGGCCCTGTTCGACGACCTGCATTCCAAGGGCAACACCATCGTGCTGGTGACTCACGAACCTGATATCGCCGAGTTCGCCCACCGTATCGTCCATATTCGCGATGGAAAGATTTTCTCCGATGAGCCCTCCGCCCGTGTCCGCCTTCCCGGGCAGGCCGTGCATACCAAGAGCGGGCATTCTCAGGGCTAAAGCATCGAGCACGTCTTCGCATCCTAAATTTTCCTCGCTTCCGCCGATAAGCCCTGTATCCG
>JBAVYX010000475.1:0-3346 GCA_049588475.1 Silvibacterium sp.
CAAACGCCGGACCACTTTCCAAAGGAATACAAGAAAATTCGGATAGATAATCTGAGCTACTGGGTCCTGCACACCATCAGCAAAACCCTCTATCTGCTCTTCGGAGCGGTAGGCTTGCTGCTGGCCATCGGCTGCGGCAATGTCTCGATTCTGCTGCTGGCGCGCGGCACGGCCCGCATGCACGAGTTCGCGCTCCGCATTGCCATCGGCGCGACCCGGCGCCGAGTCATCCGGCAACTGCTCACCGAGTCTCTTCTGCTATCTCTTACCGGAGCAGCCGTCGGTGTGCTGCTGGCGTACCGGCTCGTAGCGATTATCGTGTCGCTGCTGCCGCAATACTCCTTCCCTCACGAGGCGGCGATCCGCATCAATCTGCCGGTGCTGATTTTCAGCGTGGCCGTCTCACTATTTACGGGAATCCTCTTCGGACTTTGGCCGGCCCTGCAGCTGTCTCGCCCTGAAGTGAGCCAGGTCATGCAGTCCAATACGCGCAAGATTGCCAGCGCGGTGCGCGGACGCGCCACCAACAACGTACTGATCGGTGTCCAGATTGCCCTCACGATGGTGATGCTGGCCGGAGCCAGCGCGGCAATGGAAGGCTTCCTCAAGATGATGCACACGCCGCTCGGCTACGATCCGCACAATGTCATGTCGGTGGGGATTCCGATCCACGACGGCACTTACAAGACCTGGGCCGAGCGCGCGACTTATTTCGAACAGCTACGGATGCGGGCCGCGACGGTGTTCGGCGTGACGATGACGGCAATCTCGTCGAACGCCACACCGCCATCCAATGGATTCGAGACTGGCATCGAGATTCTCGGCAAGCCTCCCAGAGACGATCAGAAGATTCGTGTCAATCTGGTGAGCCAGCAGTATTTCCCTATCCTGCGCATCCCTGTCCTACAGGGACGGCTCTGGGACGAAACTGAGAATCACAACGCCACTCGGGTGACCGTAATCAACGAGACCATGGCGCGCCGCTACTTCCCCAATGGAGATGCTCTTGGTCATTCCTTCAAAGTCCCGTCACTCAAAGATCAGCCGCCTTATCGGCTGGTAGCACCGGGTGGCGACGGCTGGCTCCAGATCATCGGCATCATCGCCGACAAGCGTGACGACGGCTTGAGAAAGCCGATCGTTCCGGAGGCATTTCTGCCCGATACGCTAACGATGGGCATGTACACACAGATCCTCGTGCGCTCCAACTCTGCGCCGCTGTCTCTGCTGCACGCAGTGGCCGCGCAGGTGAACGCCATCGATCCTGATCAGCAGGTCAACGGAACCGTTCAGGACCTGGATCACTGGATCAGCACCCAACAGGAGTATCAGCAGGAGCACCTTGTCGCGTGGCTCTTCGGCGCGTTCGCGGTTCTCGCACTGGCTCTCGCCGCCTTCGGACTCTACAGCGTCGTCTCCTACACCGTCGCGCAGCGCACCAACGAATTCGGCATTCGCATGGCTCTTGGCGCTCAGCGGGGACATGTGCTGGGCATCGTCTTCGCGTCCACAGTGGCCAGCGTTGGTGGAGGCATCCTCGCGGGCGTCGCACTTACCATCGCTGGCAACAAGCTTCTCGCCCAATGGGCCGAGGGCAGTTCTCGCGACCCGCTGATTCTCATCGGCGTTACGCTGCTGCTCGCCATTGTTGCCACGATTGCCTGCGCATTGCCCGCGCGCCGTGCCTCGCGCGTCGACCCTATGACGGCATTGCGTTACGAATAGCCAAGCAAGGACCCGTTAACGCCACCAGACACCTCACGATGTCCCATGCCAGACTCGAGGCCAGGATGGATTCGCTGTTTCCTTTCCTGTTGGATCGCGGCGATGGTGCGCTCATCGAGTTCGTCCAATACACAACGTTCGAACTGCGGACTATCGGGGATTGAAATCCCTTCCGGCTAACAGGACTGCTTAGCTTCAATCTCGTATTCACTCTGAACCAGACCGCCAGGATAGGAACGAGTTTTGACATGGCGAAGCTGTATGTCGCATGGCACTGCACCGAATAGCGGGATGCCTGCCCCGATCAGCACAGGGACGCGGGTGATTACGAGTCGGTCGATACACCCGGCTGCAAGGAATCGCTGAATGGTGATGCCGCCGTCTATATAAGCGTGATTGAAGCCACGGATTTTGAGTTGCTCTTTGATTTCTGAGGGATTTCCGAAAATCTGTTCAACATTTCCAGCAGCGACTGAGGGGAAATCGAGCGGACGGCTGCTCAATACCACCACTGGTTTGTTGCCGTAGAGTGCCAGGTGTCCAAGCTTCAGCACGACCTCGAAGGTCCTGCGGCCGATGACGACAGCCTCGACGCTGGAGAGGAATTCTGTAAATCCGTGCGGTTCCTGCTCGCCTGTACTCAGGAAGTCAAGCGCATCGTCAGGGCGAGCCAGGAAGCCATCTACACTCACACCGCAAAATGCCGAAAGTCTCATACTAGGCCCCTGCAGTCTGCGGGTTAGTATAGCGGCTTCCTGACGAGACAAGATAATACGTTATGGAGTCGCACTGGCAGTGGAAGTGTCACCGGCCGACCGGAGGTTTCCACCTCCATTGACTACCTCAGGCCTTTAGCGCTCATTGACAGAGTTGTGGTCGGTTTGTCAGCTTTCCGGACATTTCGACCCGGCTCCCGAAAGTTCCGGTTTGCCGGTAACACGGCAACTTGCCGAAGACACAGCACTGACGACTTCGCGGTACTGATCTTAGAAGCCATCCCGCCCAAACTCTGACCATCCGTCGAAGAGAGACTTCAATCATCGCTTCGCGCCGTGCTTCTGCCGAGCAGACTCGTCTGCGGATTGCCCAAAGCGGTCGCGCCTTATTTGCGCAGTTGGGATACGGAGCGACGTCGATCGAGACAATTGCCAACCACGCCGGCGTAGCGGTCCCGACGTTTTATGCAACCTATGGATCGAAGCGCGCGGTGCTCTTTGCTCTGCTCGATGCGGCGGACGCACAGGCGGACGTCATTGCTCTTCAGGATTCTCTTCGCGAGGCGGCAGCTACTCCCGGGCGCCAGCTATCGCTGATAGTGTCTTTCAACCGCCGCGTATATCAACAATCCGCGGACCTCATCGAGGTGGCGCGCAGCGCTGGCAGCATGGAACCGGATTTGGCAGCACTTTGGGCCGAAGCCGAACAACGCCGGCTCCGCGGAGTGACCCCAATCGTCCACTCATGAGCGGAAGCCGGAGCCTTACGCCAACCTCTGTCTGAACGCGACGCTTTGGATATCCTCTGGTCATTGTTGGGTCCCGACAACTACCGTTTGTTCGTCACCGAACGTGGCTGGCCACCAGAAAAGTATGAGAAATGCCTCACAGCCGCGCTCAAGACA
>JBAVYX010000476.1:0-2789 GCA_049588475.1 Silvibacterium sp.
AGGCTGATGGTGACGCGGCGATCGGTGTCGTAGCCGAAGTCCTGGTGCTGCATGTTCATGAGGCTGCGCGTGAGCAGGCCGGCGCCGGCGAGCAGGACGACGGAGAGCGTCGCCTGGAAGACGACGAGGATCTTTTGCGGAAAGCTGGAGCGATCATGGGTGCTGCGATTGGCGCCGCGCAGGGCCTCGGCGGGATCGGAACGCGAGGCGAACCATGCGGGGGCGGTTCCGAAGAGCGCGCCGGTGACAAGTGATAGAGCGAAGGCAAAGGCGAGCACGGCCAGGGACGGCGTTGCGTCGATGGGGACGAACTTTGCGCCGTGGAAGTTGAGGGCGACGATGAGCTTCACGCCGAGGTAGGCGACGATGAGACCGGCGAAGCCTCCGAGGACAGAGAGGACGACGCTTTCGGTCAGAGCCTGGCGGATGAGGCGGCGGCGCGATGCGCCGAGGGCCAGGCGGATGGAGGTCTGGGAGCGGCGGGAGGCGGCGCGGGCCAGCAGGAGATTGGCGATGTTGGCGCAGGCGATGAGCAGAACCAGGCAGCAGACGCCGAGGAGGATGCGGAGATTGGCGCCGTAGTCTGCCTTCATAACGCCGACGCCGGTGCCGGCAGGCACTACCTTCACGACCTGCTTGGGCAGGCCGGCCTTGATTCCGGCCATCCAGTCGGCGGGCATGCCGCTGTCATTGATCAGCCATTGACGGATGAGGGCGGTTATGCGGTCGGGTACAGCATTGACGTTCGCGCCGGGCTTGAGCCGGCCGATGACGCGCAGCCACGCCTGGAAGTGATGCAGAAAGGAATTGGCTCCGCTAAACATGGGCTCCTGGTTGATGGGGATCCAGAGGTCGGGAGGGTCGCTGCGCAGGGTTTCTCCGAAGAAGCCGGGCGGAGTGATTCCGATGATGGTGAAGGGATGGCCGTTGAGGATAAAGTTGGAGCCGATGACTTTGGGGTCGGCTCCGTACTGCTGCTGCCAGGCACGATAGCTGAGCATGGCGACCGGCGCGGCGGAGGGCTGGTCGTCGGAGGGCTGGATGGTGCGTCCAGCGAAGGCGCCGAGGCCGAAGGTCTGGAAATAGTTGCCGCTGACGAACTCGTTGCGCAGGGGTCGGGCGATATGGTCACTCTCACTGCTGCGGGTGCTGATCTGCCAGCCTCCGGCCTGGAAGGCGGCGAGATCTTCGAACTCAGGGGTGTTATTCTGAATGAGCTCGTAGAAGGGATAAGAGAACATGCCCCAGTTGTCCTGCGGGCTGCCCTCGACGCAGCAATCCTGTCCTTCGCCGATGCGGTAGAGGCTGGAGGGATCGACCACCGGCAGGGATTTCAGCATGACCGTGTGAATCAGGGAGAAGATGGCGGTCGTGGCGCCGATGCCGAGCGCCAGGGTGAGCATGGCGGTCAGGGTAAAGACGGGGGACTGACGCATCTGGCGGAATGCGTAGGCGATATCCTGGCGCAGAGTTTGCATGATAAACGACTGGTACGAGCAATCGAGGAGAGATGTTCCGAAACTGCAAGGGATATCGGTGAGCGCTGAACAATTGTTTTCGCGTGACTTGCCAGACGGCAATTGCCCATCACGGAGTCCCGCCCGAGTTTGACCCCTCTGCTTTCGGACGCATAGACTCGAGATGGTGGACCAGCATCCCCGATGCGGCTTCCTTACTTGATTTATGCAGCTTTCCCTTAACCTGACCCGTTTTTGCGTCCCCCTGGCCGCTGTTGCCCTGGCCTTTGCCTGCTCCTCTTCCGCCCAGCAACCGGTAAAGGCGAAATCTCCTTCTGCGCAAAGTCAGGCCCCGAAGATGCCGCCCCCGCCCAAGCCTCCGGCGCTGGTTGATCCAGCGGGACCGGCCATCAGCCTGCAGACCAGCGAAGCCGTCTTCGACGTCGCTGTCGCCCTCAATGCTTGCGGATATGACAATGGCCTAGCGGAATCCGACCCCATCCGCGAGCACATTCGCGAGCAGGTGAATCAGGCGACCCAGCAATCGGTGGACGCCCGCGATGCGCGCTTTCACCTGTGCGAATTCATCGATCAGCACCGCCTGGCGGAAGCCGGGCGCGACCTGGCGCAGTACATTTCCCTGGCGCTGTATCTCACCCCTCCCCCCGAGCTTTCACCGAGCGTGGAGACCGCCGACTTGCCCCCAGATTCGACGCAGGTAGAGAACATTTTGCCGCTGCTGCGCGCCTTCGTGGAGACCATTCACCTGCATGCGATCTGGGTGGAGAACCGGCCGGCTTACGAGCAGCAGATTGTGCAGTTGCATGATCCGTTGACCAAGATGATCCTGGACACCAACATCTACCTGAAGATGCCGGTCAGCAGCTACGCCGACGAGCGCTTTCTGGTGGTGCTGGAGCCGATGATCTCGCCCGGGGAAACAAATGCCCGGGTGTATGGGGCGGATTATGTCGTGGTGGCGTCGCCGGTGAACGGGACCATCCATATGAAGGAAGTGCGCCACACCTATCTGCATTACGAGATCGAGCCGCTGCTGTATGCGCGCGCGTCGGCGATGGATCGGCTGTTGCCCTTCCTGAAGACGGTGCGGGATGCGCCGCTCGATTTTGTGTATCGCAGCGACATCGTTTCGCTGGTGATTGAATCGATGATTCGCGCGATCGAGGCGCGCACTATGCAGACAGGCGTTGCCATCCCCAGCATTCCGGCGAATACTGCGCACAGCGAACTCGAGCCTGTGTATCGCGAGCACATGGCAGCTCTGCAAAAGGACAACGCCGTACGTGAACAGCTCGTGGGGGTGGATATGGC
>JBAVYX010000477.1:0-2858 GCA_049588475.1 Silvibacterium sp.
GTTGTTTGAAAAACTGCTATGCTTCTTCACGGGTCGACCTCCATCCTTCGGGATTGCACCTCTGAGTGCGTTGATTACCGCTAGCTTAATGCCAGCCGGGATCGGGTCGACCTTCTCATCCCATCTATACGGCCAGAAGTCGCCCTTCTCCCGGACGCGAGCGATCAGCACAACTCACACACCAATACGGATCACACTGATCTTTATACAGCGGCTGGGAAAACGTCCTGTTCATCGACATGTAGTCAGATATATACATGTGGTGGGAAGCCTTTGGGATCAGCGTTTTCAATCAGTGACCAATGTTAGTGCGACGAAAACACCGTAGGAGGACGCCAATGCTGGTGAATCATGCTGCATGGCTGATTGAAATAATACTTTGTTCTTGTGTCGCAACCTCCCTAACTGCTCAGAACGGCGGTATATCTAGCAGCGGTCGCGGCAAATCGCCTGCGGAAGAATTGCAATCTTATGGAATTGAACTCTCGCAGTCATCTCTCCTTGCCGCATTACGGAATTTGAATCCTAGAGTGCGCATGCTTGCGGCTCACCAGTTGCAGAGTGACCATGATACTGACGCAATACCTGCCATCGAAAGTGCTCTGTCAGTGGAGAAAGATCCCCGAGCGGGTGTCGGAATCGCTACAGCATTATCAGCTATGCATGACCCTAAGGGAACTGAGCATTTGCAGGCGATGTGCGCAGATACCACCCAGCCCATAAGGGTTGTATTCGACGCGACACAAATGCTTCAGCTACTTGACGCGCCAAGTGGGGGCTGCGCCGATGCGGTTCTCGGATCATTGAATAGGACCAGCGACAGAGATTATCGGGACGTTATCCTTTCTCTGCTTCCTGCTATTTATCCCGAAGTTTCTCATGAACAGGCCGTCCGCATTCTTCAGGCTATTGAAAACCTGCTGAGGGACACGACCCAACAAGCCTCTGTACGTTTGGCTGCGGGTCAAGCGCTCGCGCAAATAGGTGTGCCGTCTTCAGTCGAAGTGGTTCGAGAGGCCATGTCGAGAGAAAACGATCCCGTAATTCGAGCCAGCCTACAGAGCGATCTGAATATGCTCGAAAAGAAGAGTCAATAAGGAAAAGGCAAGCCGCAGTGAAACGCGTCGACGAGTCACTTTTTGCAATTGCTTGCCGTTTGGTGTTCTGGACGGTTGACCGGCTTTCCGGAAGTTTCGCGTTGAAATCCTGCGATACTCAAACGATGCTTCGATGGATCAGAACGGATGGAGCAACTGTCGAAAGACTTATGGAATTGGCAGGGAGTGCCGCGCCATCGAGTCCCGCTCTATTGACATTGCAAGACGGTTTGCTCGGGCCTCCCCCTCTTGGCTTTTCGCATGATCTGTCGCGGACCGAGATTGGATGCGGCGAAAATCTCTTTTATGCTGCACGCGCTGCGTTTCAGAGATGGGAACAGTTCGACTTGGGGTGGGTACGGATTGCGAACCCATGCCCTGCGATCATCCCCGGCGAACTGGTTGCAATCGAAGCTCATACTGTATTTGTCTGGTCTGTCAACTTCAGTAGGATCACGGAGGTCATCAATACCTCTGCTCGTTTCGGCTTCCTCTACACCACAACCAGCTTCCACATCGAAGAGGGGCAGGAACGGTTTGTTCTTGAATTCAATGCAAACAGCGGCTGCGTATCGTATATGATCGTCTCGCGCCCGAGGCACATCCTCGCCCGCATCGCCTATCGATTCTCACGAGCAATGCAGCATCGCTTTGCGCGGGATTCGCATGATCGAATGCGCAGGTCGGCGCTGGAGAGGGCGAAGCTCGGGTAAGTTCTGGCCGAATCACCGGCTTTCCGGAAGTTTCGGGGAGCCGGGTCCAAATGTCCGTTTTGCCGACAAACCGCCCGCAGCTCAGTGAAACGACCCCTTGGAATGCAGGATGTCCAATTGCCATCCAAGCACGCAGTGCCCAGATCTGGCCTGCTCCCCCTACTGCTCGTGCAACTACTAGCGCTGCTGGGTAATCACAATCGTCTCCACGATCCGGTCATGCACAGTGCGGTGATCGGGGTCGATGAAGTATTGGAAGAACCCGAAAAACGCCTCCAACGCCGATGCCCCATACCCCAACGCCCGTTCAAGCGAGTGCCAGAGCGACAGCCGCTCGTGCACAAGCGACACAGTTCTGATCTTCATCAGCCTTTTGCCAACCGTCGCGCCATTCCCGATGTAATTCGATGCCGCCACGAAGACCACATAATACACAACGCTCTGCCAATGCTCGTGATGGAACGGGTCGAAGTCGATGTGAATATCGCCGCGCAGCCACCCCAACTTCAACGCAATCAGTGTCCCAGCCATCCCCACCGCAACGAACGACAGCGCCGCAATCGCAAAGTCGATCAGGAACGCTACCGCTCTTGCTCGGAACGTTGCCAGCGGTGTCCCTTCCAACTCCACCTTCCGCGCACTCTCGTGCCCCACGTATACAGCCTGCTTTCGTGCCATACCCGTGAATCTAGCAGAGTCCCGACCGCTGAGACCGGAGAACCGTTTTGTGAAGGAGCAGAACAAGCATAAGAATCGTAGACGGGTGGATGAACGGCAGCTCGGAGGTTACCTGTGAAGCTACTGGCATGGTCCGCCGCCTAGACCCCTGGAGGGTGTAAAGGTGTAGACAGGAGGCGTCCCATGGAGATTCACACGATCGGCATTGATTTAGCCAAGACCATTTTTCACCTTGTAGGTGTTTACGCACGCGGCGAAGTTGTGGTGCGCAAGAAGTGTTCGCGCAATCAGCTGCTGCGTTTCACAGCTAACCTTCGCGTGTGCCTGGTCGGTATGGAGGCCTGCGCAGGGTCACATTTTCTTGGCCGTG
>JBAVYX010000478.1:0-8263 GCA_049588475.1 Silvibacterium sp.
GCCCTGGTGCCCGCGCCCACGCCGATCCCCATCAGCGAGAAAGAAACGCCGATACTCCAGAAATCATTGCGAGAATCCAGTACATGAACATCTTTATCTATCGCCTGCACGTTCAGAACACTGTCTACGAGCTTCGTGCCCAACTCATCCCGCCGCTTCATGTCGAGGCCATCCTTGAGGCTGCAACCACCCGCTCGAACAACTGACACGGGACCCGAAGCTCAGGCACTTCGGCCGCATAGCCAGGGTTCCGGAGGATAACTCCCTCCGAAACAATCAGTTACATACTGCTCCAATGAAATGAATCAGTCACGAGTTGCAAAGAATAAGTATCATGGAATGAATCAGTTTCAAGCCACAGGAAAACGGGGAGGGTGGCAACTCTACCGCCAGGCGGAGAGCAGCCGTCCTGCCCTGCCCCGGATGGCGAGCTGATCGGCACGTCCGGGGAAGTAGCGCGCGTTGATCTCATCTAAGCCAAGGTCCTCAATGCTGTGGAAGCTCGCCAATTCCCCGGCGATCTCCGCTGGCGTAAAGAAGAGCTGGAAGGGCTCGCCCGCGAGCTGGACTCGCGAAGCCAGTGAATCGTGCGCCAGGCGTTCAAGGAAGGGAAGAGCGCCGCGCGGCTGCCCGTAGTCGAGAGTCACCCCGCTTCCCGTGGGCTGCGAGGCGATGAAGCCAAGCGTCGTCCGGAAGGCTGCCAGCGTCAGGTAGGGAACCACACCCAGCCAGGCGAAGAATGCTGGCGCATGGATGTTGAAACCCGAGGTCTGGAGCTGCGCGCAGAGCGACTGGCTCTCGAAGTCGACCGGCACGTATGTCACGCTTTCCGGAATCGGAACGCCGCTGCGCTGAAGCAGGTCCCGCTTCCACAGCTGCGTGGCAGGGTGATCCACCTCAAAGACACGTAGCCCCGCGTAAGGATTTCGATAGGCGAAGGTGTCGAGGCCCGCGCCGAGCAAAACATACTGTCGAACGCCGGCAGTAACGGCCCGGCTTAGGTTGTCCTCGGCATAGCGGCTGCGAGCCACCAGAAAGGCCCGCAGCGCGATGGAGTAAGGCCGATCGGTCCGGCGGGGCGTTCGTCGTAATTCCTCCGCGTAAGTCTGCCCCAGGATGGGAACAGCAACCGGGTCGGGAAAGACAACCGGCGAGTCGTAAAGCTGGTGAGCCGCGCGGCGCAACGCCACTCGGAGGGCCGTTCGAGATGGGGTGGCATGCTCCATAAAGATCGCCCTTGAGCCCTTTCCAGACCAACAAGGGCATTCGTTGACTAAGTGAATAGAAATTGCAGCAATACGAAAACAGATTCGCATTCGTTTGCTAACTTTGCTGTGGATAAGCCAACTGCTGTTGCCAGGTCTTAACTCACGGGGATAGCATACGTGGCAGTTCGTTGCAGGTTTCGTCGCGATTCGCCGTGTGAGCGAGCGCTGCGAAGATCAGGAAAACACGCAGTCAATCCTCGAATTGCAGAAGTCTCAATTCTTCCTAAAGCCCGCGTGGAGCGACTCATATGGCATGGTATGCCTACTGCATTACAGAAAAACAAGCCTTCCCTGAGCTAATTCGTCACCGTAAACCAATTCCGATGGAAGCAGTTTCGGGCATTCAGGGTAACCAAGTCTTTCTCTACCCAGCAAGTGATTTAGCCGTCATAGTCAGCGAACACTCCCCAGTAGACAATTTCAATCAGAGAGCAGCCATGGATCATGCGCGCGTGATCGCGGACTGCTTCAAAACATCGACCGTGCTTCCCTTCCGCTTCGGCACAGTGTTTGCCGATGACGACGCCCTGCGGCGCTCGATCCGGTCGAATCAGCGGCAGTTTGTGACCAATATAGAGCGGTTGCGCGGCAAGGCCGAGATGCACCTGAAAGTGACTCTCGATGATTGCTGCCGTGACCAGCTTCGGCGGGTAGTTACAGCCGAGGTCAGCAAGGTTGGCCGGGAGTATCTAACTAACCTGCGAGAGAGTGCGACTTTGCAGCGCGAACGCCAGACCAAGGCGCGAGCGGTTTCCGTGCAGATGCACCGGATGTTCTCGCCGCTGGCTGAAGAGATTTCGTGCAAGCGCACGGATGCGGGGAAGATGCTGCTCGATATCGCGCACCTGATCGATCACAAGTGCGTGGAGCGCTACCAGAACAAGTATTCGAGCGCTAGCCAGCTGATGAAGGACTGCCAGATGCAGCTCTCAGGCCCTTGGCCACCCTATCATTTCGTCCACCAGTTGACGCGCGTGGCGCATCCGCATGGACATGCTGCTTCAGCCTAACCACTGAAGCGGCTACAGACAGGAGAGCCCCGGCGGACCCACGAACCACCGGGGCTTTTCCATGTTGGAGGATCGAACCGGGGAAATTCTCTGGAAGAGCTGCCCGCGCGAACCTCTCAAACAACAGACGGAGAGATGGGTACAAAAAGACGCACTGCATCACGAGACAAAGTGCGGTCTTCTGCGGAAGGCCGATTTTTCTTCCCCACAGTTTCTTCTCCCCAGCACGTAAAATACGGCCATTGGAACCTCGTTTCTTGTGACTTCAGAGTCGAGTGTGAGCTCATTCTCCCAAGCAGGCAGGGTAAACACCATCCCCACCCGGGATTCAAACCAGATCTCTCGCGGCCAGGCCGCGCTTTCTCTAATTTCGGCAATACTGGTTGCGGCCGCGGTACTGCTTCCCCTGTTGGGCCACAAGGCGCTGGCCGACTGGGACGAGGGCATTTATGCAGAGGTCTCCCGGGAGTTTCTGGGGCGCGGCTGGCTGATTCCGCATTGGCATTTTCAACCCTGGTTTGAGAAACCTCCTCTGGGCCTGTGGTTGACGGCGATCTTTTATCGGATCTTTAGTGTGAGCGAGTTCTGGGCCCGGGCCGCATCGGCACTGGCGAGCGTGGGGCTAGTGGGCGCGGTACATGCTATTGCGCTACGAACGCGCCGGATAAGGGCGGCGTGGATTGCCACCTGCATCCTTTTGACCAGCTTTGGATTCCTGCGTGTCGCCAGGATGGGTGAGCTGGACGCGCTACTAACACTCGGCTGCATCGCGGCGATCTGGGGCCTGACGCGAGTCAGTAACGACGAGATGACCGGCTGGTATTGGTTCTGGACGGGATTCGCCGTCGCAGCGATGACCAAGGGCGCCGCCAGCATAACTCTTGTGCTGACTTTGTTAGTGCTGCTTGTTTGGAATCGGTGGGGGTGGCGGCAGCTGAGCTGGCCCTTTTGGGGCGGGCTGTGCGTTTTCGCGGCGCTGGTGCTGCCTTGGCATCTATACATGCTGCAAACGTTTGGGCGCGCATTTCTGCGTGAGTACCTGGCACTGCACGTGATTGCCCGCGCCACGAGCCAGATGGAAAACCACACGACTCCATGGTGGTATTACCTGAAAGTGCTGACGGCGTATACGTCACCGTGGCTGATACTTTTTCCATTTGCTCTGTGGTGGCAGGTGCGACGGCGCGAACTACGCGAGTGGGTAGTGTTCGCTGCCGTAGTGTTGATCTTTTTTTCCGTTGTGGCAACGCGAAGCCCGAAATATATTTTCCCGGCATATCCTGCTCTGGCACTAATAACCGGAGATTGGCTGGCCGCCTCGCTCGAAAATCGCAGCCGCAGGTTTGTGTGGTTGGGGGCGCTGGCGGCATTCGCGACCTATGGCGCAGCGTGTGTGGCAACAAAACCCTTACGGCAGAGCCTAACGACGACCAGAAACGCCAGCGGTACCGTACTGCACGCGGACCGCGAGGGCGAGGCGTTGCTGAAAACAGCGCTTGCAGCCTCAGATGTGGCGAGGCTTTCGGGGCCTGTACTGTTGTGGCAGGAAGATACGGTTGCGCAGCTTCCGACGCTGCTGTTCGCGGTGCGCCGGCCGTTCCAGCAGGTATATCTGGTTCACTCTCCAGACACTCTGGATCAGGCACGCCGCTATGCCGATCCCGAACCGCTGCGAAATTTCGTCGGCCCATCGCCGATATTAATTCTGTTGGAAAAGCAAGTGCTCACCGAAATTCCCAGTGACATGGAATTTCATGCGATTGCCGTGGGAAAGACGTTCGAGGCAGGGACGATTCAATTAGTGAAAAAGCCTTAGCTCTGCTCAGATTTTATTGGCCGCCGGCACATCCTTCTTGCGCCGAGATAGTACAAAGCTGTTTTCGCGCTTGCGGCGACCGCTCGAGGCGTGCTCGATTTTGCGCCAGAATCCGACGAAATAATCGATAGCCGAAATGGTGGACACCAGCGCCATCCAGTAGATGCCGACCACGGCGATCAGATCGACGGGCATGATGAACCAACCGAAACGCCACTCATACCAACCGTGCGCCAGAATAGCGGCTACGACGGAAACAATCTGAATAACGGTTTTCAGCTTGCCCAGGTCGCTGGCCTCGATAGTGAAACCCTCGGCGGAAGCGATGGAACGGAGGCCGCTTACGAGAAATTCCCTGCCGATCACCACGACAGCAATCCACGGCTTGACTACGTGCGGATTGAACTGGACCAGCGCAATGTAAGCCGCAGTGATCAGCAGCTTGTCAGCCAGCGGATCGAGCAGCGTACCCATGGTCGTAATCTGGCCTCTGTGACGGGCCAGGTAACCGTCGACCCCGTCGCTGATCGAAACCAGTATGAAGAAGAGCGATGCAACAATCTCCTGTTCGCCGTGCCAGCCACCGTGCGGGAAGTGCGGCGAGAGCATCCAGATGAGGATGGGGACCGCGAAGATGCGGATCATCGTGATGGAGTTGGGCAAATTCACGAATTTTGCTCGGAGGGCTCGGAGCTCCGTAACGCTATGGGGAGCGTTGAGGGGCTTACGGCCATTATGCACCAGCAACGTTACGGTTTGGGTTGCGGAGCGGCGTAGAACTCAATTGGAAGGGACTTCACGCTCGGGAGAGCCCACTGGGAGTGAGGTTATAGAAGTAAAAGGACGGCGTTGAGCCGTCCCTTTTGTTGCTTTTCGTTGAATTTCAGGCGTAGATGCCGCGCTGTTTGATGGTGAAGGCCACGCGATCGATGGCCAACATATAGGCGGCGATGCGATTGTTGACATTGTGCGCTTCGGAATAGCGGACCACGTCGTCGAAGCTCTCGGCCAGGATGCCATCGAGCTGTTCGTTGACGATAGCTTCCTTCCAGAAATAGCCCTGACGGTCCTGTACCCACTCGAAGTAGGAAGCAGTCACGCCGCCGGCGTTGGCCAGGATGTCCGGGATGATAAAGACGTGCTTTTCAGCGAGAATTTCGTCGGCGACGGCGGTGGTGGGTCCATTAGCGCCTTCGCAGACGATGCGCGCCTGAATGCGGTCTGCATTACGGCTGGTGATGACGTTCTCGGTGGCGGCGGGAATGAGGATTTCGCAGTCGGTGGTGAGCAACTCGATCGGGTCAAATGCTTCGGCGCCCCTGAAGCCAAGCAGGGAGCCGTTGCGTTGTCGGTACTCAATCAGCGAGCAGGCGTCGATGCCGTTGGGATTGTAGAGGCCGCCGTCGTATTCGGCCACTCCGACAATCTTGTAGCCCTTGTCCTGCATGAGCTTGGCAGCGTTGGATCCGACATTACCGAAGCCCTGAATGATCACCCGGCAACCATCGCGCCGCATGTGCAGATGTTTGAGAGCCTCGTCGCAAACCACGCTGATGCCGCGTCCTGTGGCCTCGCGGCGACCGCGTGATCCGCCAATGTTGAGCGGCTTGCCGGTGACCACGCTGGTGACCGTCTGGCGCATGTGCATGGAATAGGTGTCCATGATCCAAGCCATCACTTGCTCATTGGTGTTTACGTCAGGCGCGGGAACGTCCTTTTCTGGCCCAATGAATTCAATAATTTCAGCGGTATAGCGACGGGTCATACGCTCCAGTTCGCCCATCGACATCTTCTTCGGATCGCAGATCACTCCGCCCTTGGCCCCGCCAAAGGGAATATTGACCACAGCGCACTTCCAGGTCATCCAGCTGGCAAGAGCGCGTACCTCGTCCAGCGAAACATCCGGTGTGTAACGGATACCGCCTTTGCCTGGGCCGCGCGCAACGGAATGCTGTACGCGAAAACCGGTAAACATTTGAATGCGGCCGTCGTCCATGGAGACCGGAAAATGCACAATAATTTCGCGGGAGGGATACCGCAGCACCCTCCAAAGACCTTCGTCGAGGTTAAGTTTGCGTGCTGCAAAGTCGAACCGAGCAGCCTGAGCTTCCCAGGGGTTGATTTCCTGCTCGAGAGAAATGGTTGCCATAAATATCCTTTATCCTCAGGACCGATCTTCCGCCTTCGGGATGAATCCTTCTTGAATCGCAACACCCGATGCCAGCGAATCTCGGACGCATCCGCCGGTCCTCGATGACCGGATGCGTCTGTTCTTCAAAGTCTTACGAGGACTACCTGCAAATTCGCACAACACTGTGCGGGCTGGTCCCATTGAACAAAATCCAATTCTGCCCAAACTCACCGAGTATAGGCTTCGAAATTGACACCTCGCAAGGTTTGACGGTGCTCGTAGGGGTTACCTTGGATGGCGCCAAATGGGGATGGACAAAGCCGCTCGATGGAGTTGTTCGCCCTGGCTCTCATGTTGGGCCACCTCTGACAAGCGCCCGGACGGAGAGGTCCCGGTTTACCATTGCCTTGACCATGCGATCCGAAACCACTGCTTTCCCCGCGCGCTCTGAATTCCTCCGTCTCGCGCGCACCCACACACTGGTGCCTCTGTACCGTCCGCTTACTGCGGACGTTGAAACTCCGGTAACGGCGTTCTTGCGCCTGGCGGCCGATGAACCGGAGTGTTTCATGCTCGAGTCCGTCGAAGGAGGCGAAAATGTTGGCCGCTATACCTTTATCGGCATTCAGCCGTATCGCAAGATGGTCTCGCGCGACACAGCCATTGAAATTACGGAAAGACGCAAGACGCGCCAGACTGAAGGCGACATTTTCGCGCTCTGGAAGCAAGAACTGGATGGCCACATTCCTGCTCGCGTCCCGGGCTTGCCTCCTTTTACCGCCGGAGCTGTAGGATTCTTCTCTTACGATGTGGTCCGTCAAATCGAGCGCCTGCCAGAACAGACAATAGACGACCTGGGCATGCCCGACGCCTGCCTGATGTTCTTCGATGAAGTACTTGCCTTTGACCATGTCAAAAAGGAAATTCTCCTCATCGTCACTGCCGATGTGCGCAGGCAGAAACCGCAAGCGGCCTATGAAGATGCCCTGCATCGGCTGGACCGCCTGACGAAGCGGCTGGCGCGTCCACTGCCTGCGATGAAACAGAAGAAGATGCAGGGCAAGTTCAAGATCGAATCGAAGACAAAGAAGAAGGATTTCCTCAAGGCCGTCGAACACGCAAAGGAATACATCGCCGCGGGAGACGTCTTTCAGGTCGTGCTCTCGCAGCGTTTCGATGTCGAACCGGGAGTCGAGCCCTTCTCCGTCTACCGCGCGCTGCGCATTGTGAACCCGTCGCCGTACATGTACTTTTTGCGCTTCGGCCTCGACGATGCCACCAACAAAGATATCGCGACCCACATCGTCGGCTCGTCGCCCGAGTTGCTGGTTCGTGTGCAGGGCCAACGCGTGGAATACCGCCCCATCGCCGGAACCCGGCCGCGCTCAAACAATGAGGAAGAAGACCTGCGCATCGAGGATGAACTGCTGCACGACGAGAAAGAGCGTGCCGAGCACGTGATGCTCGTCGATCTCGGCCGCAACGACGTGGGCCGCGTGAGTGAATACGGAACTGTCAAGGTCAAGGAGCTAATGTTCGTCGAGCGGTACTCGCACGTCATGCACCTGGTCAGCTCGATCGAAGGCAAGCTGCGCGAAGACCTCAGCGCGGTCGATGCCTTCTGTGCCTGCTTCCCGGCCGGCACCTTGAGCGGCGCGCCCAAGATTCGCGCCATGGAGATCATCGAAGAGTTGGAGCCCACTCGTCGCGGCATCTACGGCGGCAGCGTGCTCTATGCCGACTTCTCCGGCAATCTCACCTCGTGCATCGCTATCCGCACCCTGCTGATGCAGGGCAAGCAGGGCCATATTCAGGCAGGAGCAGGCATCGTGGCCGATTCCATTCCCGAAAAAGAGTACGAAGAAAGCGTGAACAAAGCGCGCGCCGTAGTACGGGCGATCGAGCGGGCGAGGGGCTGATTAGCGAGCAACGGGCAGCGTCTGACTCGGCGCAAAGCCGCAATAGGAATCGGTCCTCGACGTCCAGATTGAGCCGTCTGCGAACGTTACCTGCTCCAACGTAAGCCTCTCCACCATGC
>JBAVYX010000479.1:0-6214 GCA_049588475.1 Silvibacterium sp.
TAGGAGAAATGCGTCAGGATCTAAGAGAATCACGGCAGGAAGTTGAAGAACTGAAGAAAGAAGTAACTGAACTTAAGGAGGAAGTAGCTGCCAGTACTAATGGCTCAGCTGGCGCGGAGTCTCTGAAAACGGCCGTCGATCAACTCCGCGATGATCAGGAGGTCGTTCAATCCCAGGTGAAGACACTTGAACAGACCAAAGTCGGGACGCAATCGAAATATCCACTTAGCATCACGGGAATGATTCTCTTCAATTCCTTCATGGTGGATGGGGCCGTGGATAACCCGATCCTGCCGCTTATTGCTCTGCCCAGGAACGCACTGTATGTTCATCATTCCCTGGGCGCGAGTCTCGAGCAGACTGAATTAGGCGTGAATGCGAATGGTCCGCGGCTGTGGAATGCTCGCACATCGGCAGGAGTGACCGTGGACTTCTTCAATCCGACCAATTACGCGGTGATACCGCCGCCAAATACGATGAACCTGCGGTTGCGTACCGCCGACATAAATCTGAATTGGAAAGATACACAGGTATCCGGCGGGCTACAGACGCCTTTAGTAACTCCTCTTTCTCCAACTTCGTTTGCCACCGTGGGAGAACCCTCATTGGCGTGGTCGGGTAATCTGTGGACCTGGCTCCCGCAAGCCACAGTCGAGCACCGGATAGCAGCAACAGCCTCGCATCATGGGGTGCTGGCATTCGGACTGCTGGACCCAACGGCGGGTGACGTCACTGGAGAACAGGCATATGGAATTTTGAGGAAAAGCCTGCAGCCCGGCTATGAAGGTCGAATCGCCTATGAATGGGGGAATCGGGAGCGACCTTATGAAATTGGCGCAAATGGCTACTACACCCGGCAACTCTATTACGGAACCGGGTCCTTAGAGAATCAAGCGCTCGATTTCTGGGCAGGCACCGCGGACTGGCGCATTCCGCTGGGCGGGATCGCCGAACTTTCCGGCGAATTCTATCGCGGTCGAGGAATCGGCGATCTTGGTGGCGGGGCCTTTAAGAATATAGTCACCGAGCGTGGGACGGAATATGCCACCGGCCTGAATGCAACCGGGGGATGGGCGCAATTGAAGGCCCATCTGAATCCTTCTCTTGAAGCGAATGCATTTTTCGGCGAGGATAGTGCCGAAGCCAGCCAGGTCCGCAATCAACGATCAGTGGCGAACCCATCGCCATATCTATATCTGATCAGGAACCAGAGCACAGCAGCAAACATTATTTTCCGTCCAAAGACTTACTTAGTTTTCTCCGGAGAATACCGATATCTGCGATCCTGGTATACCTATGGCTCCGCCAGTAATGCACAGATTCTGGACCTGACCATGGGCTACCTCTTCTGATGCGCTCCCCAAAAACACTTCGTATACTTGCGTCTTGCTTGATCCTGGGTAGTTTTTGCCTTGCAGCACATGCCAGCGGACAATCGACAGAGGTAACCGCGCAAGCAAGGGTGAAGGTCGCCGGCCCCGCGAGTAATTCGGCACGTCACTCGAATGAGGGAGTGGTACTGTGGCTGACCCCTGTCGATACCGAAATTGCCCCGTCACGACCGCCTGGGGCGACCAAGAGCCGCCTTCAACTGGCGCAAAAGAATAAGCAGTTTGTTCCACACCTACTGGTGGTACAGGTTGGTAGTATCGTGGCCTTTCCTAACCTCGACCCATTCTTTCACAATGTCTTCTCTCGCTTTGACGGTAAGAGATTCGATCTTGGCCTCTACGAGAGCGGCTCCAGCAGGGATGTACATTTCGATCGACCAGGTGTTTCTTATATTTTCTGCAATATTCATCCGGAGATGAGCGCGGTGGTGGTAAGCGTGCCAACACCTTATTTTGCCGTGTCTTCGGCGGCCGGAAACCTCGTAATTCATGATGTAGTTCCTGGCGCTTATATCATGCATGTTTGGGCGATGGGAGATTCCGATCCAAATCTAGCAGCGATAGGACGTCGGGTTTTTGTCTCAGGTAGCGGCCTCGATCTGGGCCCGATTGCGCTTGAGGAGTCCGTATCATCAGCTCACAAGAACAAATTCGGAGAAGATTACGAAGAGAAAAGACCGTCGTCCTACTAAAACTCGGTCCTCACAAAGTTCATTGATCGATCTTTAATGAAACAATAGCCGTTAGCCCCACGCCGCGCATGCAGTCGGTTGCATACTGCAGCGTATTGCCATCCTTCCACGATGGCGTGTACGCATTACAGTCTCCGCGTGTCAATTGCTTCTCGTAGCCTGACGAAAGATCGCGTGAGACCAACTGCCATCGTCGGGAAACCAGCTTACGAACGACGAGCAGCTTGCCATCAGGCGAGAGTGCCGGAGAATTCGGTGCGCCCTTCTCATCAAGGAGAAGCTGTGGGGGAGCTCCAGGGGAGACCATGAAGATGCGCTCTCTGCCTTGGTAGACAGCGCTCATAAGGAAGCTATTGGAAGGCCCAGCTCCGAGAGTGCGAACGTCGTAAGATGGCGAGCTCATCTTTTCAGCGAAAACCTTGCCACCACCCAGAGGGAAACAATCGTGCGGGTCCACGATCCATAGGCTGCCGCGCCCGTGATCTTCGCGCAAGAAAGCGAGGGAAGATCCATCCGCTGAGAGTGATGGGTACTCTGCTTCGCCGAATTGACAAGTCGTAGGCTCTGGTACTCCCAAAATAAAGTGGACAAGCCGTGAACCAGAGTCCGAGGCAACTTCAATCCAGACATCTTTACCCAAGGGGCTGGTTGCAAAGCTCAATTCATCCGTTGCGGAGCGGCTCTGATACGTCTCAGAGAGGGTCGTATCCGCACGCCTCACTCTATAGCCGTCTTGAAGCATGGCCACATACAATAGCCCGTTATCGGTATTTAGGGGATGGCTTCTGAAATAGGCATTGTCCCGAGGAGTGACTCTGTCCGCGCTTACTACTCTGATATTTCTTAGATGAAACCATGCGGTGCAAATACCGAAAAACCAGAGGCTGACAGCAATGACCGCAGTTCTAAGGCGAAGCGCACCGCGTAAGCCTCTGCTCTGCACGTCCTTGTCTGGAGCTGGAGTCTTGAGAACCGTGCAATAAAAGAGAAGCAAGGCAACACCTACCCATAACTTGAGATAAAGCAGCGGTGTAATGAGGCCTACACCAAGGTATTTCGGATTGAGAGTCCTAACGTTACATGCTGCCAGATACAGAAGAAAGAAGACAAGAGAAGCTTTTTGTTTCTGCATCGTTGCGAGGGCAGACATGGTTGGCACGGCTGCAGCGATAAGGACGACAAACTGATAGCTCGCGGGTGTTGATGACAAGAACATAAGGAGCGTGAGAAAAGCTGACCATTCAAGAGCTTCTCGCTCATCCGCATAAAAGCCGAGCCGCAGGCGAAATAGAACGAGACTTACAAGCAGTGCTTGCCACAGCGAGTAAAAAATTGCGTAGAGCCGTACAGACGACACCAGAGGATGGGGGTTGAGCTCCGGTTCAAAGAGGAAAATCCTGTGAAATAGCGATGAGGATGAGGTAAGCGTCGGAAGAAAGGGATCGTTGCTTTCTCCCTGTAGCGTAGGTGGTAACTGCTGAAAAAGGTATAAGTTCATGGCAGGTTTCCCCGCAATCGCATAGGACAAAAGAAGGCATAACACAGAAACCAAGAGAGCGGCGGACAATGCTTTCCACCGCCTCTTCACGAGAAAGTAGAGGCAGAAGAAGAGTGGGTAGATCTTAAGAGCGCCAGCAACAGCGATACAGCATCCGCTGCCGATCTCCCAACCGCGCCTGTGGCACACATAGGCCACAACCAGCAAGGTCAGAACCAGCAAATGCATTTGGCCATAGAGAAAGCTGGTGCGTAACGGGATAACCGCACACAGAGCAATCAGCCACACCCTGCGAGAACCGAGACCGGTCGTCCTGCTTAGAAGCCAGACCGATCCGGTCAGTAGCGCAATATTGCAGACGATCCAGACATGTTTAGCCTCCAGGACGGGAAGCCACGAAAGCGGGATAATGGGAAACGATGAGAAGGGCGTCAAACCGAGAAAACCAACGAGTTGATGATCGATGCCAAAGCGGTCGGCTATTCGTTGAAGCCAGATCCAGTCGTAGATCCGGTCGAGACAATAATGTTCGCGAATGAGGCGGGCGACCACATAGTAATTGGGGAAATCTGTATTGAGAGTCTTCCAGCCCGGGAGGACACCTTTCCACAAAAGTAAGCCGGCAAGGAGTATAACCAACCAGGTTTCGATGACTGGTAGATGTCTATCTATCCGACTATTTCGGGATGCTCGCAATGGGCTTGCTTGCACGAATGGCATCGGTCAGAACTCATCTACGATCTGGCAAACGGAACTGGTATACGTCTGCCTGAGCTGTTCCCATCTGAGGCGTGCCATCAGATATTCACAGTCGGAGCGCACGTGATACCAGGCTCGGCTTGTCTTATACCAGAGATCTTCTGCCCGGTACGCCGGGTTTGTTTTTGCCGATTTCACCGTCTCATCGCTCAACT
This sequence comes from Silvibacterium sp., assembly GCA_049588475.1. GTDB lineage: Bacteria > Acidobacteriota > Terriglobia > Terriglobales > Acidobacteriaceae > Silvibacterium. The sequence goes on from JBAVYX010000479.1 coordinate 4,496, forward strand.
CGTGCAGTTTCCGCAGAGGCAAAAGGCGACGACGCAAATATCGTCGCCAGGCCTGATCGTCCGAGCAGAACTGTTTCTGTACCAGCAGTGCCAATTTGTTCCCCGGAGGAACTGAAAAAAGCCACGCCCGGGAATAGCTCTGGATCCATAAGGCGCTCTCACTGGAAAGGTTGCGCAGATAAACCTCGCGAAGGTGTTGAGGCAGGTCGATGGAGAATGCGGCATCCACGAGACCTAGAATCAGTGCGCAGGCGGAGGCAAGGTTTTCATCCTCACCAATAATCTGGCCCACTTCGGTCCATAGTTGGTCGTCGACACTATGCGAACGGATGAAAGCGGAGATCTCGTATAGCGAGAGCAACCGGGTCCACGATCCGAGTAGATGACGAAAGATATGGAGCAAAAGATAGACAAATTGGTATGGTGGCCGTAGGCGAGGATACTGCACACCACATGTCTCATGGGTTTCAATCGCATCGACAAACCCGGTGAGTGAGGGGAACTCGATCTCCTCGCTTTCTGGCTCCCATACGTGGGTGTGTATCTCAATCGGAGGTGATTCCGGCAATTGATAGAGATAGGCATTGATCCCCAGATGTTTGCTCCATGATTTGGTAAAACGTAGCTCACCAGAATCGCTGTCACGCTGCACGCGATAGCCAAGGGCTTCGATTGTGCTTCGTGCCCGGCTGGAGTGCTGCGGAGCGACCAGGAAGTCCAGATCCACCTGATGGCGCTCCCTGATGCTGTCGAAACAGTCGGGAACTAAACTGAATCCCTTCACGCAGCAATATTGAACGCCGCCCGCACTAAGCGCTTCATTGGCTTGGTGAAAGAATCGAAGCATTGACTCCATGCGTGTTTCGTTATCCAAAAGGCGCATTTGCAGAGAGTCTTTGATCGAGTCAGGCACGCCGAAGTTTGACGGCGATGCTTCAAACCGAGCCGCTAGGGGGAGCGCTAGTCCACTGCGGTCGAGCCATCGAAGATTTTTTCTCCACGCCTCCTCCTCACTTTTGTCGAGTGACTGTGGGCCGTCTGTCCCGAGAAAACACGCAACCATCTTTCGAAATGAGAGAGGGTCAGTCATGTCAGCGTCTCATTTCCAGCTCAGGTTGCAGAGCAACTCCGACATTCTCTAAAACCGTCCTCAGGTATAGCTCCGCATTAACATCCCTCGGTCGATCAGGATCAGAAATGGTGACAAAGCCTACCCCGTCACCCATCTCCAGATCGAACGCGAACCATTGTTGCGATCCCATGCTCATATAAAGAGAGTGTGAATCTCGCGTGAGCTTAGATTCCCAGGGTTCGGTGGTAGCCTCGCCGTCTTGCTCTGCGACGATATCCCATCGCAGCTCTCGTTGTTGTCCGAAGCCTCTCTGCATTACAAGCCCTGCCGCTTCAGCCGCATTCAGAACGGCAGGTGAGTCTGTACAGATCGTTATTGCTATACCGAACCAGAGGAAGCGCCGATTAAACGGAAGTAAGGTACGGCGGTGCATCATATCGGTTGGTTGATGATCGATTTGCAGGTGAAGGTCCATGTGTCAGTTCTGGAATGAAAGTGTACGATCAAGCGATTCGGCCACCGTCTCCGGAGGGTCGTTGAAGGAGACGCGATAGCAAGAAGTGTTTCCCAGGCGACGGATGAGATCGATCTGTCTGTCGTAGCATGACGCAAGTGATCCTCTGAGAGGTTCGAGCTCCTTCATCAGG
>JBAVYX010000480.1:0-24119 GCA_049588475.1 Silvibacterium sp.
AGGATACACCTCAGGAGCATGTAGGCATAGGGATGTTCAAGGTGCATTGGGCGATGAATATGTTGTGGCATTTCGACGCGACGGCTCTCGACATTGCAAAGCGTCTCGAGCCTTTAGTAGTGGCAACGATGACTGGAAACTAAACCCGGATCAGTAGCACGGATTCAAGAGGTGTACTACTATGGGCATCGCCCCCCTACACGCCTGTCAGGTGTATCTCCTCGATTCGTAGCACGACTTCTAAATACTGCTATCGACTCCTGAGAAGATATCGGCGTTAGGCCCGCTTCAATTGAAGCATGAGCGTCGGCGATAGTTAGTGCAATGCACTGTGAGGTCAAAATGCTCCCTTCGATGCCGTGTTCTTCAACTGGGGCCAGGGGAAAGAACTTCACGTGTTTGACCAAGACCGCGTAGCCATCTTTTGCAAGTGCTTTTAACTGAAAGATATGCGAGAAGAATCCCGTATCGAGCGTAATGCATCACTCGATGCCTCAGTTGTTAAAGAGACTTATTGTAATTGCGAAAGAAATCAGGCAATCTGAATCACATCACGCAGCCGGCATGGCAAGTTTTCCCCCTGAGGGATCAAGATGAGCTTCAATCAATCACGCCACGGCAACCGCATTGCGTTTCCTTGGATAGCTTCTCTCACGGTCGCATTTTTGGGACTCATCGCCGTGGCCCGTGCCGATACCAAGTCTCTGGATGCGCTTTGGCGCACTTATTTCAACGCCGCAACCCTCGAGATTGAGGCAAGCCAGAATGCTGCCGAAATGCAGGTCAAGAAGGACCGTGGGCACAACGCGCTCATTTTGCTTGAATCGGCGCTAGATGTCGCCAACCGCATCGATCCTGATGGGCCGCGTCCTCGCATGACTATTTGGCTGGAATATCTGAACTATTACGGAATCGGCGAGGGCGAGACCGCCGAAAAAGTTATGAAAAACAGCAAGCCTGTCGATCTTAAAAACTTCGGAGCCGACCTGCTACCGGTCGCCAGCACACTTGAGCGGTTGGCTGACACTTACATCAGCCACGCCGATGATAAAGTCTACAACTCTGGGAATGAGTATTTCGGCGCGTTCAAGGGTTTCCAGTTTGAAATGGGGATCTTGCAGAACGCGTATGGGGCCGACGACATCCGTCTTGCTATACCGACGGCCCTTTTTGGGCTTGCCCGGATGCGCCTCGGCCATTATTTCTCTGTTTTGGCCGACAACCAATCCAAGGAAGACGGCAAAGAGAGGGATGAAAATCGAAAAAGCGCTGAATTATATTTGCAGGGCGCAATTCAGTCTTATCAAAGGGCGTTGGACCTATGGAGCAAAGAGCGCGAAAAAGATGAGATTCTCGAGGCGAACAGCCAGCGTTACATGGTATCCGGCTTCGTAGCACAGCCGACGGAAAGCTATAACCATGGCTTTTTCTCGGCGACGGCCAGCGATGTAAAAGGGCCCAAAGATGTTCAAAACCTGCTTAGCAATACCTACGAGGAACTCGGCGATTTATACACCGAAATGAAGCAGGACGATAAGGCTCGTGGGCAGTATAAGAACGCTGAGACGCCTTTACTTGCAGTGCTTAAAACAATTGATGCCCAATGGCCGAACCATCCGGCGCGCGCGAGAGAACAGAACATGATTGCCATCGTTTATCTCAGAGAGAAACGCTACAATGAGGCCGAACAACTCTTTCGACAGGCTTTGCAAATCACGGAACAAACCGACGGCAGAAGCGCCAGCGACACTAAAACACTTGCCGGAAACCTTGCATATTGCCTGAGGCTGGAGGAGCGCAACTCGGATGCTCAGTCGATCGCCCAAGCATACTCTGTAAAAGTTAATTAGTTTCCGCTGCGCTGCCTTGGTTTCAATCCCTCCAGTTCCTTGTTTGCCCATCGGGCGATCGTAGGATTCTTCGTTGATGCCGCAGCTGCTTGCCAGAAGCGCAATGCTTCTTCCGGCGAAAACCGGGTGCTCAGAAAATCGGTGATGCCTCGTGCGGTCACTTCTACAAGAAATCGGACGTCATCATTGCTCTGGTCAGGCAGAGAAGCCGCCGCATTCAGAGCCTGCACATATTGCGCCAGGGCTTCATCCTGCTTGTCGAGGAAGACCAGCGCATGTGCAGCTGTCAGGTATCCGGCTGCGAGGTGCAGGTCTGCTATCGCCTTTCGCTCCTCCATCGCAGCTTCGATCGTTCGGCGATCTTCGTAATATACGGCGACTTCCGGGGAAATAGCGAGCAGAGTATTTATTGCCTCCAATGCCTTGTTGTTATGATGAAGCTTGAGTTCGAGCGTTGCCACGTCCCGGTGGGCACTCTGCGCAAACGGCTGCACTCTAAGTCGCCTCCTTGCCAGTTCCAGAGCCTCCGCGAGGCTCACATCATCTCCTTTGCTATAGAGATAATTGATATTCGCCACGATAATCGACGCATCGAGAGGGTCGTCTGCCAGCGCCGCTCGAAGCTCCCGCACTTTGATCTCATTGTTTGTTTCATGAAGTGCAAGGAAGTATTCGGCAGCCGCGTTGTGCGGGTCCAGCTGCAAAGCTTCCTTGCAATCCGATCGCATCGAGGCTAGATCCTTTGTATCGTTCTCTACACGAGCTCTTTCTACCAGCATCTGCACTCTCTCATCGCGGTGAAGAGAGCTTTCCGGATTGTTCGCCAGATTCTTCAGCGCCGTATCCAGAATCTTCTTAACCGCGGAAAGCTGCATGGGATCGCTGCTGTCTCCAATGGTTGCAAGCTGCTCGTCCGCTTCTTCGTGCAGTTCTGCGACTTTTTCGTCAGGCGTCTTCTCGTTACCCTTGTTGCATCGAAAGTCATGCTGATGGACCCAACGCGCCAGTTCTCGATAACGGTCGTAATGGTATTTTTCATCCTGCGCTTCGAAGAGGCAGTACTTTATGGAGGGATAGCTTCGCCATTGGGGGTGATTGACAGCCAGATTTTCCCACATCGCTCCCGAAAATGCCGCTAACCCATACACGTCCTTTCCTGGTTGCGATGGATCATGCACATGTCGCGAGACAAACCACGCCCAATCCAGGGCGATAAAGTAGGGCGCTACCGAATGTGGATATTCCGCCGCTTTAGCATCAGCCTTCTGAAGATCACTTAGGAACTTTGGATCACCGCTTATGGCGTCGATGGCCGCGATCTCGTAATACAGGGCAGTCAGGTAAGCGGGCCCGGGCTCGGCCAGTAGTGTGTAACCTGTCGCCAGATGAATTTCCGGGGAGACGGCGCTCTCAAACATTCCCTCCTGTGCGGGATTGTATGTGTCTATTGCGTTTCGAATATCTTGTTTGGCCGCAGCATATTGTTCGATCATTGCCTCGTCGATCGCCAGATTTTGAAAGGCACCCGATGACTGTGGATTTTCCTTCAAGTATTTTCTGAGATCGATAATTGATTTCTCGGGCTCGTCCACCAGCAGAAATTCATATCCGCGGTTGGCCAAAGCGGATATATTGTCTGGCTGAATTTCGAGAATTCTATTTAGCTGCTCTATCGACGCTTGATGATTTCCTGTTTGGGTGAGCGCCAGTTGCTTCTGCTGAAGGCCCTGAATGCCGTACAAGTCCGACGATTGTCCTGTCAGCTGTTCTGCCAGAGACTCAATCGTTTGTTGATCTCCTGTCACTTTCCTGCGGGATGCCAGAACTTCTTCACCCAATTCACTTGCCGACAATTCTGCCTGCTGCTTCTCTGCTTCTGCGGCTGCCCGCTGGCGGTCTGCTTCCCGCTTCTCCGCCTCTGCCTCGACGGTCTTCTCATTCGCGACATTTAATGCCTGAACGGCCTTGTTCCTTGCTTCAACAAGACTGGCATTCATGCCCACGACATCGTTCTTTTGTTTCTCGATGACCGAATTTTGAAGCTTTAGAGATGCCTGGTCCTTTTCCAGCTCTCTGCGCTGGCGCCATGAATAAACCCCCAGGAGCGCAGCCACTATGAACGCGAAAAGCACCACCACGGCAAAGACTTGCAGTCTGTGCAGTTCCATTACACGCTTGCGCTCCCGCTCCGTGCGCTCTGCTTCGTATGCCTGGCGGCTGTCCTCGAGGAAACGCATTGCCTGGCCAAAATCGCCCCGGTAGCGGCGTGCCCAAGCGCTTGTAGGCTGCTCACGTTTGCGCCACGCCAGTGCCACGCTCAGTTCGGGATTGGTGAGGAATCCTGCTTTATCCTGTGCATGGTAAGCGGCCGTTTCGGCTAATCTCCGGTAGGTCTCTGCCGATGTCGACTCGTCCTGCACCCAGTCCCGCAGACGCTCCCATCCGCGAATCAGACTCTCGTGCGAGATATCCACAACCGACTGCTCGGTGAGTGGGACATCCGAAGGCGGCATAAGGAACGAACGACCGGGCCGGCGAAAGGACTCCACGGTGACCAGGATTGAATCGAGGTCCTCGTGCGTCCTCTCCAGGATCTCCGAAATCCGGGTTGGACGCCTCACCTCGCGGTTGTCGCCACCCTTCTCCGTCAGAGACTGAAAGAGCCGCTTCGCGATTTCACGGTGGCGGTCGTCCGGAAGTTCGGCATACGCCTCTTCCGCGTGTCGAGAGAGCGCTTCGGCTATTCCGCCAATCGCCTCATAGTGGCGCAGATCCAGCGGCTCACCGTTTTGATGATCGCGCTTCCACAAATCCCAGGTACGCATGAGCGCATGCTGCATAATCGGAAGCTGATCGGGGTTGTCTCCCACATCATTCAAAAGCCGGTTAACCAGCCGGGGTGCGATCTCCGCACCGCCGACGGCAACTGGGCCGCAGATGGCTTCCTTGCGCTGGTCGCGTGTCATGCGCGGGATCAGGTACATTCCGTCGTTTACGGCTTCGGCCAGATCGCGGAAACGCGCACAGTCTCCAATGAAGTCCGATCGCATGGTGATGATCACATAGATCGGGAACGCTGTCTGGCTCGTCGCTTCCAGCAGCAACTTTACGAAGGCGGCCGCATCGTTTTCGCGTCGCGCGCTCTGCGCCGCATTGGCGAAACGGATTAATTCTTCGAATTGATCGACAATGACCAGAAGGTTTTCGCGAGGAGGCAGATGGGCCAGCCGCGTCACATCGATAAGTCCCACTCCGCTCGACCGCAGCGTACTCTCGATCAACGCCGTATCCAGCGCTTCATCGTGCGACACGCCCGAGGCAAGTACACCTTCCCGGCTCAGCGCGCAGGAAAGATTCCCAATGGGATCGTCGCCCGGACGGAAGATGGCATGCCGCCATCGGGAGCCCACCTGCACCATCATGCCGCCGTAAATCGCCGGCAGCACCCCGGCGCGTATCAGAGACGACTTACCACTCCCAGAAGTGCCGATGATGGCTAGAAAGCGCTGGAGCCGCAGACGGCGTAGAACTTCGTCGCTTTGGCCATCCCGACCGAAGAAAAGCGCCGTCTCATCGAACTCAAAGGGGCGCAGCCCTGGAAAGGGATCGGAATACTGTGCGTGCGGTGACATCGTCTACTGTCCTAGTTCGCGGCGAAGGGCATCCAGAAAGGGTTGAAGCGCATCTTCGGAAAAATCGTGGAAATTGCGCATGAGCAGCGCCTCCCGTGTCTGGAAACGGCGCTTGTGTTCTGTTTCAGGTCCCGCCACATAGATGCCTCGTGCCCGTACGGAATCTGATCTGGAATCCAACATCTTGCGGAAATCGTTCATCTTGGCCCGCAGCCAGAACTCTCCCGCCGTGCCATAAAAGATAATGGCGGCATCGCACAGGCGCAGATTGTCCGCATGGTCCTCGCGGGTCTGCTTCTCGTCGGGGCCAGCCAGCGAGCAAATGACCTCGTACCCCTCATTGAAGAGGTGGGTCTCCAGCGGAGCGACCAGGCCCTGTTCCAAATCCTGCTGGTCAGCGATCAGGTATATTCGCAGCGGACCGCGCCTTACAGGCGGCTGTGGCCGGGTATCTTCCATTCGCTGTCGGAATACATCTTCCACCAGCGATTTCAGATCCTCGAGCTTCGTTTTTAGCATTTCGGTTCGTCCCTGCGCGCTGGAGTCGTTCTCGAGGTGATCGATGAGCGCCTGCTGCCGCGGGTCGTTCGTCCTCAGCTCCGTCGGCATCCATAACACGCGCCGAAAACCTGGCGTCTCGCAACGTTCCGCAGCCAGTTCTGCCTGCAGATACGTGTTGGACAGTGTTTCTCCTTCGGATATTGCACCATAGCGCTCACCCACCAGGTGGATGGACATACTGCTCTTGGCAAGGGCTTCACGCACCTGATCTTTGAAATCCGTCCCGTCTGGAGCCAGAGGACGGTCAGGCAGAACTAGATATCCGCGATGAATGAGGTCGCGCTTCACTTCTTCACGCGCCGCACGAAGATCCGACGTTGTCTCTGCCAGGAATATCGTTCCTTGCGGCTCCGCATGATGCACGCCGTTCAAGGTCTGCAGAAACTCGGCCAAGTCGCGGGCGACGTGGTTCAGTTCGTCAGCATATTTGTACCGCCACTTCTCGCCGAACTCGCGGTTGTATTCGTGCGCAGTCTTGCCATCGAGCTCATAGAATTCATAGCCGTTGATCGCCTGCATCTCCGGAGGTTGAATCTTTCGGTCAACTGGCGTTTTTACGACCTTGAACAAGCGTTTGAGTACGGGAACGGGCAGGCTTTTATCCTCAGTGGCCGAGGACAAAAATGTCTGAAACTCGGCCATGCACCATTCGGAATGGAAATACAGTGGAGAAATCACCGATATCAGGATTGCGGTTCTGGGGAGCTGCGATTTGATCTTTTCGGCGAACGGCTCGTTGCCTCTTATCTCCCGCTCATCCCGCCAGATGCGGGCCTCAGCGCCGAGCCACTGGGCCACGCGACTACGCAGGTCGCGGTGAAAGTGCGTAACCCAGCCTTTCTCGCCTTCTATGACCGGTTCATCGTCTTTCCAGGAATAGCTGATGAACACGTCGTCGTCGAACTGTTGAAGAAAACCCATCGGATCCCCCAGGGACGGATTGTTCCGTTATCCGATCGTTTCGGAGGAGCACATTCCTGCGAGCCACCACACCGCGCGGGCTGTAATCACAGGATCAGTGAGGCAGTAAGGACAATCTGGCGTGCCTGCCCCACGGATGTGCCTCCTGTGCGAAAACATATCGCAAGGCAGGCTCGGCGCGCCAGTGTGATCTCGCCGGGCCCTCAAAACTCACCTTGGCCCCGTCCGATTGATACTTCTCAGGGATCATCGGACGGCTCATGCCCGGCGTGAACGTCGCACAGGCGACGGCCAACGCAAATGTGCTCTTTCGCTCGATCCTGCTGAGTTTCCCCGACGCCAGGCTGACAAGAAACAACCTTGCGAACCTGAACCACGCGCAAGTGCAGTTGGAAAGTATGACACATGGGCTCTCCGATCTGCGCCATGCGTACTCCGAGCCGCTGAAGGTCTTGATGGCGATGGTCGCGCTGGTTCTGCTGATCGCATGCGCGAATGTCGCTAATTTGCGGTTGGCGCCTTAGACGGCGCGAACGCGCGAGCGGGCCGTAGGTCAAGCGTTGGGGGCCGGACGAGTGTTTCCCTGCACAGACCCTGCACAATGAAAAACTAACGACTTATCCTATTTCAATACAATTTGATACAGAATCGGTATCCCCGCCCAGATGACAAATCTGTTTTCGCGTATTTGTGGGACACCAGTTTATGCGGTTCCAGGGCCTTAGTTTAGCTGTTCCGGTTTAGGCTTCTTCGTCTTCTTGCTGCTGAAGCGTTCATCGATCGGCTGGCGTCCGCGAAAGCCCGCCTCCACGCTGTGCCAGTAGTCGATGCGACCCTCGCCAAGTTTCCAGCAAAGCAGCACGATCTCGCCATTGACCTGGCAGGGGAAGTCGAGCAACCCGGTTTCCAGGTCCTTCACCTGGACCCCAATGGCGTCGATCTCCGCGACTGAGTCCTTCGCGGCCTGAACGTGCGATTCGAGCGCCGCGCGGTGGCGGCGCACTCGGGCGATGTCGACGAAAAGTCCGCCAGAGAGAAAAATCTTGCGGTTCAAATCCTGCAAACGGCCCTCAATCGCCTCGGCCGCCTTCTTGCCCTCAATCGCGCGCTTCAGCAGGGATTCAAGCACCGGCAGCAACGCCTGCGCTTCGTCCAGGGTAAAGGTCTTCATTTCAAATTCGTCCATCTTGTCCTTGTTATCCCTTGATCTCCAGCATCCGATCCAGCGCCACGCGCGCCCAGTGTTTCACGTCGTCGCGCACCTGAATGCGATTGACGACGCGGCCTTCAACCAGATTCTCCAGCGCCCAGGCCAGGTGTTGCGGGCTGATGCGATACATCGTAGTGCACAGGCAGCCGGTATCGTCGAGCGTGATGACCTTCTTTCCTTGCGGCGCAAACTCTCTGGCCAGGCGATTCACCAGGTGTATCTCTGTTCCGATGGCAAACATTGTGCCTTCCGGCGCTTCTGATACCAGGTGTATTAGCCGTTCGGTGGAACCCATCGCGTCGGCTTTCTGGCACACCTCCCAACGGCATTCGGGATGCACAATGACCTGAATCCCGGGATACTTCGCGCGGACCGCATCCACATGCGGCGGCAAAAAGCGCTGGTGCACCGAGCAATGGCCCTTCCACAGGATGATTTTCGCTGCCCGCAGCCGATCCGGTGTAATGCCACCATTAATTTGCCAGGGATCGAAGACCACCATCTCGTTCAGCGGAATACCCATCGCGAAGGCTGTATTGCGGCCCAGGTGCTGGTCGGGAAGGAACAGAATCTTTTCCGCGCGGGAGAAGGCCCATTCAAAGGCCTTGCGGGCGTTGGATGAGGTGCAGACCAGTCCTCCGCGTTCTCCGCAGAAGGCTTTGATAGCAGCGGTCGAGTTCATGTAGGTCAGCGGCAAGATTTCGCCTGGCTTGATGCCAGAATCGAGAAGCGCGTCCCAGCAATCCTCGACCTGTCCGATCTCCGCCATGTCGGCCATCGAACAACCGGCGTTCAGGTCGGGCAGAATCACCTGCTGGCCCGTTCCCGGCGGAACGTCGGGGCGACCCAGGATATCGGCGCTCTCGGCCATGAAGTGCACACCGCAAAAGACGAGGTATTTCGCCTCAGTCTCGGCTGCAACCTTGGAGAGTTTGTAGGAATCGCCGGTGAAATCGGCAAACCGGATCACTTCATCGCGCTGATAGTGATGCCCGAGCAAAATAGTGCTCTTACCCAACTTGCGTCGGGCTTCGGCAATTCTCTCATCCATGCTGTGATCAGGCAGGGCGAGATAGTTATCAAGAGAACAACTTTCCTGCTCAATAGCAGGGGCAACCACTTCTTCTTCCAATACACTCATGACCCAATTCCGCCTTCAGTCCACTCTCAAGTCAGAAACCTTGATGGACGGGGATGTTGAAAGCAATCCAGGTTGCAGTCGATTCGCTGCGGCTTCCGCTGCCCAACCGACGGGGATGTTGCAACCTATCCACTTAGACGCGCCCGGAGGGGCCTTCGTCGCAAAAAACGAATGACCGTAAGGGCGTGTCAATGCAATTAGTTTAATACAACTGTAACGGGCAGATAAACCATCCGATTGGTCTTCCCGTGCTTTCTCGGGATGAAGCCAAATCGGTTCTCGCCACAAGCCTGAACAATTTGTGACGCGACAACCGCCCAGGTATCATGACAAAGAATGCACTTTGCCGACTCCATTGTGATCTTCCTGCTTGCCCTGGTCCTCTTCGGGCCGAAGAAGCTGCCGGAAATCGGGAGGCAAATCGGCAAACTCCTGGCCGAGTTTCGCCGCGCCTCCAACGACTTCAAGATGCAGATTGACGAGGAGTTGCGCACTATGGAACAGCAGGAGAGGCAAAAGAAACTGGAAGCCGCCGCCACAGAGCAGGCGAAAGCGTTACCTATCCCTGACACTGAGACTGGGACCGAGGGAGAACCAACAATCCTGCCTCCATCCTCTTCCCCCTTGACTTCTCCCCTGGCGATTTCTCCACCATTAACTGGCGAACCTGTAAGCGCAAGCCCCCCCTACGCACCGGTTACGCCGCCCGAGCTACCGGAATCTGCTCAAATGAGCGGCGAGGCATTGCCTCTGGATGGCCGCTCCGATCTTCGCTCCAACGGCCATGCGGGTGTGCCCGAAGCCGCCCCCGTGGATGGCTCGCAGCCCGAGAACGAACATGCCCCCCTTCATCATGGATGACATCCTGGATCGCGCCCGATCCTCCGTAAGCCAACGCGCAGAATTGCCCGGCATGAGCCTTCTCGAACACCTTGAGGAGCTGCGCCGCCGTATCATCCACTCCGTCGTCTACATCATCGTAGGTTTCTGCGTGGCATGGGGGTTTCATGAACGGATCTATCGTCTCATGCAGGAGCCCATCTCCTTCGCGCTCAGGAAGCACGGCCTGCCTCCGCAACTGATCATTCACAACCCCGTCGACGGCTTCAACATGTACCTGAAGATCAGCTTCATGGGCGGGTTTATTATCGCCGCTCCCTTTGTGCTGTATCAGGTGTGGCTCTTCATCTCGCCGGGTCTTTATCAGAGCGAAAAACGCTATGTTATGCCGTTCATGGGGGCAACGGTCGGCCTTTTTCTGGCGGGTGCATATTTCGGGTATCGCTGGGTCTTTCCCGGCTCACTAGATTTCCTTTTCACCTTCAGCCGCGAGTTCCGTCCGCTCATCGAGGTCAACGAATACACGGATCTGTTTCTCACCGTGATTCTCGGCCTGGGCATCACGTTCGAGCTGCCTATTCTTGTGCTGTTTTTATCGCTCTTCGGCATCGTCAGCCCACGTTTTTTGTGGAAGAACATTCGCTACGCCATCCTCATCATCTTCATCATCGCGGCCATTATTACGCCCACGCCCGACGTGCTGACGATGTGCGTCTTCGCCGCGCCCATGCTTCTTCTCTATCTCATCAGCATCGGAGTTTCGTACATGGTTCATCCTGCAACGCGCAGAAAAAGACGGGAGAGCTAGTTGCGGCGCGTTTGTTCTCTTTTCTTTATATTTCTGGCCACCTTTCCAATTGCAGCGAACGGCGCTGTGCAGGCTTCGGTTGACTTCAGCGGCACACGCGCACTTGCATACACACGCGAGTTCGTTTCCATCGGCTCGCGATGGATTGGCAGCCCTGGCCATGCCAAAGCAGAAGACTTCTTGCGGAAGCAGTTCCAGCACGACCAGCTGGAGGAAGACACTTTTACTGCTACAACTCCCGCCGGACCGATGGAGATGCACAACTTCATCGTGCGCTTTCCCGGCAAGAAAGATGGCGTGATCGTGCTCGCTACGCACTACGAGACGAACTATCCGCTGAGGAATATCAACTTCATCGGAGCCAACGACGGTGGATCAAGCACAGGACTGCTCATTGAACTGGCCAACCATCTGCGCGGTCGTACGCTCGATGGCTACAGCGTATGGCTCGTCTTCTTCGATGGCGAGGAGGCGGTTCAAGAGTGGTCGCGTTCTGACTCGCTCTACGGCAGCCGCCATCTCGCCGCCAAATGGCAGAATGATGGCACGCTCAAGCGCATCAAGGCATTTTTGCTGGCAGACATGATTGGCGATAAAGATCTACACATCGAACACGACCAAAACTCAACTACCTGGGTGCTCGATGTGATCAAGAAGGCTGCCACCCGCGTCGGCGACCAATCCTACTTCTTTACTCGTGACAATCAGGTGGAGGACGACCATCTGCCCTTTGTGCAGCGTGGTGTGCCTTCAGCCGACGTGATCGATCTGGATTATGGGCCGCAGAACGCCTATCACCACACAGCGCAGGATACGATGGACAAACTGAGCACCAAGAGCCTGACGATTGTCGGCAGTGTTTTACTTGAAACTATCCGGCTGTTGAACCAACATTAACGAATGATCGCGGGCGCATCGATCGGCTACTGGGTTGCCTTCCACGCGATCGTCGCCATATTACTCTTTGTCGATCTCGCCGTCCTCCAACGCAGCAGTAAGGCTGTTTCTATCCGCGCGGCGTGGAGCTGGACCGCAGTCGTTGCCGCCCTCGCCTTCTGCTTCGCATTGTTGCTCTCGCAAACACAGGGTAAACAGCCGGCGCTCGAGTTTCTCTCGGCCTACCTTGTCGAGGGTTCGCTCAGCGTCGACAATCTCTTTGTCTTCCTGCTTATGTTCCGCTCGCTCGGCCTCGATACCGAGCAGCAACGCCGCGTGCTGCTGTGGGGCGTCCTGGGCGCCATCGTCCTGCGGGCGTTGTTCATCCTGGTGGGAGCATCGCTGCTCGCCCGCTTTGAATGGATCGAATACGTTTTTGGCACATTCCTCCTCGTTGCGGCCATCCGTCTGCTGCGTCACAAGCCCGGCGAACCCTCGCCATCGGGCCCGGTGCGCTGGCTACAAGGCCGCTGTCTTGGGATCGGCCAGAAAAAGCTCGCGCTCTCGCCGTTGCTGCTAATCGTACTCGCAGTGGAAGCGACGGACCTGGTCTTCGCGCTCGACTCGATCCCGGCTGTTCTCGCCATTTCGCGCAACGTCTTCATCGTCTACACGTCGAATATCTTCGCGATTCTCGGCCTGCGCTCGCTGTATTTCGCGCTCTCCAGCGCGCTCGATCGCCTCCGGCTTCTTCACTACGGATTAGCAATTATTCTTGCCTTCGTCGCATTCAAGATGTTGACGAACCGGCGGCTTCAGATACCCGTGGGCTGGTCACTGGCCTTCATCGTGACTGTGCTCGCAGTTTTCACCATTGCCAGCCGCTTCACAGAACCGAAGACGACAGCGCCATAGTCTCGAAGGCGACCTCTTCGTCTCGGACTACCGAGTGGCAGGAAAAGTGCGCGTCATCGCGCACGGGAAAGTCGTTGCGGTAGTGAGCGCCCCGGCTCTCTTCGCGAGCGAGTGCGGAAAGCACGATTAAATGAGCGACCGTGTGCAGGTTTGCCAGCTCAATCGACACCCGTTCCGCTGCGGGAGAGATCTCGGCGCGCATTCTTACCAACTCCTGCTTCATCGCGTTTAAACCCTTCGCCTCACGCAGCAACCCCGCATTTTGCCACATTTGCTGTTGCAGATTCTGCAAGAGAGCGTCGGCGTTTTGCGCAGGTCTTGTCGCGAACTGCATCGTAGGCACATCTTTTCCAGCGTGCTTCTTCGAAATATCGCGCATGCTCAACGCTGCACGCGCACCGAAGACCAAGCCCTCGAGCAATGAATTACTTGCCAAGCGGTTTGCTCCATGCACACCCGTGCATGCGGCTTCGCCGGCCGCGTAAAGCCCCACCAGAGAAGTGCGCCCATCGACGTCGGTCTTCACTCCGCCCATCAAATAATGAGCCGCCGGGCGCACCGAAATCAGATCCTTGGCTAAGTTCAACCCGTGCTGGGTAAGGAATCGGGAAATTCCCGGAAAGCGCTTTGACAAATCGATACCGGTGATGTGGCGCATGTCCAAATAAACCGGAAGTAGCTCGCCCTCTCGACCGCTAAGGCTTTCGCGCGTAATCGCGCGCGCCACAACATCGCGCGGCGCCAGCTCCAGCATTGGATGGTAACGATCCATAAAGCGCTCGCCTTGCGCGTTGCGTAGCCAGGCGCCCTCACCGCGCAGGGCCTCCGACAAAAGAAAGCGCGGTACGCCGGGTAAACTCAGCGCCGTGGGATGAAACTGGTAGAACTCCATGTCCGCGATGTCCGCGCCGGCGCGATAGGCCATGGCGATCCCATCTCCGGTAGCCACAGCCGGGTTTGTCGTATCGCTGTAGACCTGACCCGCCCCCCCGCTGGCCAGCAGCACTGCGCGCGCGCGAACCGCGTACACCTGTTCCCCGGCATCGAGAAGCAGCCCCCCCGTGACTGCGCCGTCTTCGACGATCAAATCCACAGTGGTCGTCCATTCCAGCAGTGTGACGTTTTTGTGCCCGCGCGCGTGTGCAAGCAGGGATCGCCCAATCTCCGCGCCCGTTGCATCACCATTTGCATGCAGAATCCGATTGCGGCTATGCGCTCCTTCACGAGTCAGCATGAGCTCGCCATGCTCCCGATCGAAGCTCGTTCCCCAACGTAGTAACTCTTGTACACGCAACGGGCCTTCTTCTACCAGGACCCGTGCCGCCTCACGATTGACCAGTCCATCTCCGGCGCCCACCGTGTCATCCAGATGGAGCGCAACATCCTCGTCGCCACCCAACGCGACGGCGATCCCGCCCTGCGCGTAGTTGGTGTTCGACTCGCCCAGCGCCTCTTTTGTGACCACCAGCACACGCCCTGCTTCTGATAGTTCGATCGCGGCACGCAGTCCTGCGATGCCCGCGCCTACGATCAGAAAGTCCGTATCTGTATTAACGACCATAACGTTTGAGGCTATCATGCTCTATCGCAACACCTTTAGACGACGCTACCTCGGCAAAAGGTTCACACTCCGAGTTCACACTCCGATACGATGAAAGGATCGTGCGCACTGTTCACGTCAAAACTGCATCCGTCGACTATCCCGTGCATGTTGGTTGCAACTTTCTCATTCATTTCGCCTATCACTTGCGCAAGCTCCTCGGCGCCGCTAAGCCTCGCATTTTCATCCTCACTTCGCCCGAGATCTGGTCGCTCTGGGGCAAGCAATTTCTGGCGACGTTTCCGCCAGCTCAACAGCCATGGGTTCTTTTCCTCGCTGCCGGAGAACCAAACAAGCGCCTCGCCCAGGTCGAACGCCTCTCTACTGAACTAGCCACCTCGGGTGCAGACAGGTCTTCGTTGTTGATTGCATTCGGTGGCGGAATCGTGGGCGACGTCGGAGGCTTCCTCGCTGCCATCTATATGCGCGGAATCGACTACATCCAGATGCCCACCACGCTGCTCGCCCAGGTTGACTCCTCCGTCGGCGGCAAAACTGGAGTCAATCTCACAGCGGGCAAAAACCTCATCGGCAGCTTCCATCACCCGCGCGCAGTGTTTGTCGATGTGGGCCTGCTCGACACTCTTCCCGCCCGCGAATTGCGCGCAGGTCTCTTCGAGAGCATCAAGGCGGGAATCATTCGCGATGCGAGCCTCTTTCGCTTTCTTGAACACAATCGGGAACCGATCCTGGCCTGCGACCCCACGGCTCTAAAACGCGTCATCAGCGCCTCTGTTCGCATGAAGGCTAGAGTTGTGGGGATCGATGAACGTGAATCCGGTCTGCGCATGATCCTCAATTTCGGCCATACGATCGGCCATGCGATCGAAGCAGCGACAGGGTACAAAAAACTGCTGCACGGCGAAGCCATCGCCTGGGGTATGCTCGCTGCGCTTCATATCAGCCGAATGCGCGCCATGCTCCAAGAGAAAGACGCGGTGCGCATCGAGAAGACTATCCATGCCTACGGGCCGCTTCCTGGCTTCCGGGCGCGTGTTCCGGATTTGCTCAATGCCGCCGGACGCGACAAAAAGAACAAGACAGGCGCGCGCCGCTTCGTCCTCTGTCCGGATATCGGCAATGCCGTCGTGGTTGAAAATGTAACTGATACAGAATTGATCTCTGCTATGGAAAAGATCCTCGGCGAGGCTGCACGGTGAATGCTCCACCGAGCACCTCTCCACCCATTACCGGAGCACGCCCCGCTGGTGCATCCGATGAAAAATCCTCGTCTCTCGCCGTTCAGCAGATGTTCGACAGCATCGCCCCTCGATACGATCTGCTGAACCATGTGCTGTCCTGCAACGTCGACCGGCTGTGGTGGTGGCGCACCGCGCGACGTTTTCGCAGAATCCTGGCGCGGCCCCAGTCGACGATCCTCGATATCTGCTGCGGGACCGGGGACATGACGCTGGCATTGCTCAACCACCGTGGAGCAAACGCCCGGCCCATACTCGCCGCTGATTTTTCACATGCCATGCTGGCGCGCGGCGCGCAAAAATTTCAGAATCGCAACGTTGTGGCGATTGAAGCAGACGCGCTACGTCTCCCGCTTGCAGCGGACTCGCTAGACCTTATCACCACTGCATTTGGATTTCGCAACCTCACCAACTACGAAGCGGGTCTGCGCGAATTCCACCGTGTGCTCGGCTCCTCAGGAGAACTTGGCATTCTTGACTTCAGTGAGCCCGGAGGCCTCGTCGGCAAGCTCTATGACTTCTACTTCACCCGCGTGCTTCCCGCCATCGGCTCCCGCCTTTCGGGTATTGGCAGCGCCTATGCTTACTTGCCATCCTCGGTAAAGCGCTTTCCGCCCCCTTCTCAGATGATCGACCTTATGTGTAAAGCCGGCTTCACGGAGGTATCCTGGACCCCATACAGCTTCGGAATCGCCGGGCTGTATCGCGGCGTCAAACCTTAGAGCTTCAAGCTGGAGCGCCACGAAATCGATCGCGTGCTTATTCATCCCGAACCGCAACCGATAACTACTATTACCGAGGCAAGAGCCATGATCGCCAGCGCAGAGTGGAAACAAGGCATGCTTTTTGAAGGCCGCTCCGAGAGCGGTCATACCATCGCCTTTGATGCAACTGCTGTCCATGCAGTCGGGCCGAGTCCCATGGAGGCCGTGCTTGTCGCTCTTTGCGCCTGTAGCTCGGTCGACGTCGTCAGTATTCTGGAGAAGAAACGTGAGCCCATCACCGGCCTCACTGTTTCGGCAACAGCGGAGCAGGCCCCCGCGCCGCCGCGCGTTTTTACGCGCATTCATCTTGTTTACCGCATTGCAGGAAACGTGACGAAGAAGGCGGCAGAAGACGCTGTATCGCTTTCGAAAAACAAGTACTGCTCCGTTTCAAAGATGCTGGAGAAGGCCGTGGAGATCGACTACTCCATCGAGTACGCTGGTTAGGAGTGTTCCGCGCTTTTCAATTCGTGCTCATTGTGCTCATGCTCGCTGTGCTGGCCATGCTCGCCGCGGTCACAACGATGCATTTCGCTATCCACGGAGCAGAAGTGACCGTTCCCAGCTTTAAGGGGCTCACAGTTGCAGAGGCTACGGATAAGGCTGCCGCGCTCGGCTTGAATCTCACAGTCGACAGCCATTTTTACAGCGTCGACATCCCTGTTGGCCATGTCCTCAGTCAGTCGCCCGCAGTGGGAACTGTGGTTCGCCGCGAGTGGCACGTTCGTCTCACGGAGAGCCTGGGCCCGCAGCGTGTGGCCATTCCCGACTTGTCTGGTTCCGATCAGCGGCTTGCCTCTATCCAGATCCGGCGCGTTGGGCTGGAACTGGGAACTACGGCAGAAATGCCCTATGCCTATGCACCGCCGGGCACGGTCATCGGGCAAAATCCTGCGCCAGATGCCGCCGGGGTCGAGCGCCCCAGCGTCAGTCTGCTCATTGCTGCTCCGCCCCTCGAAGCAAATAGCGGCATGGTCATGCCCGACTTCACCGGCCAGATATTCTCGTCAGCCGCACTGGCCATCACCCGCGCCGGACTCAAACTCGCGCCCGTCAAGAATGCGCAGGTCACGGGGCTGGATGTCGCAAGCACCACTTCCGCTCGGCCACCGCAGCCTGTCCTCCCTATCGGAACCGTGACAGGTCAGAGCCCACCACCCGGTCATCGCGTGGATGCGTCGACTCCGATTGAACTCACCGTTGTACAGTAGAATTCGCTGCAAAGGCACGTTCCAGGCGCGCATTTCCGGTAACCAGCGCTTTAAGCCGCAGTAGTATCTCTTCGGAGGGCAGCGAGCGCAGGAGCGCCTCGACCACCTGGTCGGCACCAATCGAGTCAGCCTTCACGAGGCTAAGTAAGAACTCTGTGGCTGCGCTCTGCCGCGTCAGGGTGATTGCCGAGAGCAATACCGAACGGAACCATACATCGCGCGCCTTCTCCCAACGCGCCTTCAACATCTCAAAGGCTTCGACCGAATGCGTGGCAGCCATCGCCAGAGCCGCTTCGCCTGCCGCGTCATCTTCCGTGGCAAGGAAACGGCTCACCCACGGCAGCGCGGCTACACCCTCGATCCGCAGCACGCCTGCATAGCAACCGCCTAGAATCTCCGTCTCTTCGTCGCCACCTATCTGCGCACGCAGCCGCAACAGAAGCGAAGCCGCAGACGATCCGACCTGCTCGACTGCACGGACGGCATCGCCGCGAGCTGACTTGTCTGTGTCGACCAGCATGTCTAGCAGATGGCGTAGCAACTCAACCTCAGGAACCGCACGGCACTGCACCAACGTGAGCGCGCACGTTCCTCGCAGCACCCCAGCAGTGTCGGAGCGTCCGCCCCATGTGGCTTCCAACTGCACGTGCTTCATGCCACGGAGAAATGGCGCAGGATCCTGCAGCTCCAACGCCGCCAGAGCCCGGCTCAGCGAGTTCTTTGCCCAGCACTGTGGGTCGCGTTTCTCTGCATCCTTGAAAAAGCGGTCAAAGGCGGCGAGTAGATCCGGCAGCAGTGCCTCAAGACGCCGTTGCGCGACAATATCTGCAGCTTTCGCGACGATGTAGTTGTTCTGGTGCTTTAGTGTCGCGCGCAAAGAAGGAATGCAGGCTTCAACGGGCTGATGCCGCAGTTCCTCAAGAACCACAAGTTGCGCTTCGAAATTCTTCTTTCCGGGCATGGCGATGAACCATTTTATCCGCCGCTAATTTCTCGTCAGAAGCGCTGCGAAGAATCCGTCGCAGTTGTGAACTCCGGGGATAGTGCGCAGAAATCCATTATTCAAGGCTGAATCGCCCAAGCGTGCTGCACCATCGCCGGTGATGATGCCTTTTGCAGCCAGCGCTCCAAGGTCGTCGTTGAGCGGGCGAGCGGTGAAGCCGGGATACATATCAAGGCATTCCGCGACGACGGCCTCGTTTTCTTCCGATTCCAGAGAGCAGGTGGAGTAGAGCAACCGCCCTTGCGGTGTTAGTCCGGCGAGGGCGGACGAAAGAATTTTTACCTGCCGGGCATGCTGCCGAGCGATTTCAGCTTCTCCCACACGAAAACGTATCTCGGGATGACGCCCGATCGTGCCTGTGCCCGTGCAGGGTACATCGCACAGAATTAGGTCATATTCAGGCTGCAGCTTCACTGCTGTTGCGTCCTGTACTTCCAGGTGCAGACCCTCGCCCATCGGCGCGGATGTTCGGCGCATCGCCTCTAGTCTTCGCTTGCTGACATCCCAGGCAGTGATCTTCGCTTCTGGATTTCGCTCGGCCAGAATCGCGGTCTTACCGCCGGGAGCAGCGCAGGTGTCCAGGATGTTGCTTCCGCATCCGGCAAGCTCCGCCACCAGCTGCGATCCTTCGTCCTGAATACGGACGCGACCATTTTGGGATACCTGGCTGCGCACTATATCGCCTTCTACGACGCGTCTCGCCGTAGTAAGGAATTCTCCCTGTTCAAGGATCACGCCGTCATCGGTCAGATCCCGCTCGGCGTTCGGTTCAAGTAGGCGGATAGAGATCGCGGCAGGTTCCTGATTGAGTTTGCAAATTGCCTCCGCTGCCTCCAGTCCGTAAGCACGCGCCCATCGCTCGACCATCCACGCTGGATGCGCGTAAGCGTCGGCAATCTGCGCGGCGTTCGCCGCTTTTTGATTCGCGGATTCACGCGGAAGCCTTGCCAACTTGCGTAGGACAGCATTGACCATTCGAGCGGCATGCGTCTCCCCGACCTGCTTGGTCAGTTCGACGCTCTCGCCGATAGCTGCATATGCCGGGATGCGGTCGAGGTATAGGAGCTGATATGCACCCAGCCGCAGAGCTGTTTCCACCGCAGGAGCGAGCCTGGCGTCAGGTCGGGCCAGTAGTGCGCGGATATGCGCATCGAGCTTCATCTGCCACCGGAGGGTGCCCAGCACGAGTGTCGTCGTGAGAGCGCGGTCCTGCGCAGTGAGCGTATCAACCTGGCGTGTGCGCAAGAGTTCGTCGCTGTGTGCATCTGTTTGCGAGACCTCATTCAGGATTTGAAACGCAACCGCACGCGCGTGGGCAATCATCAGGCGCCGAGCCTGTCGCCGCTCTTCAGCGGGTGGCCGCGCAGGAAGTCCACTGCCGGCATGTGCTTCTTTCCTTCCAACTGCACTTCCACCAGTTCCAGCCATGTCCCAGACCCGCAGCGAACAAACAATCGGGCCTGGTCTACGCGGACCGCTCCCGGATCAGCTGGACCATCCGCCAAGGCACTTGGCTCCAGGGGCATCAACCGATGCGCGGTCAGCTTTTTGCTCCCGAGTAAGGTCCACGCGCCCGGCCAGGGCTGAAAGCCGCGCCACCGGTTGTAGACCGTCATTGCAGGCTGCGTGAAGTCCATGCGCCCGTCGTCGCGCGTGAGGATAGGTGCGAGTGTCGCCCGCGTGTCGTCTTGTTTCTGCGGAATAATCGTGCCCGCTTCTAGCGCTTCCAAGGTTTCAACCATCAGGGCCGCCCCCATCTCGGCGAGCAGGGGATAAAGGTCCTCCGCCGTCTGGTCGGGAGCAATCGCCATCTCGCGCTGCATCAGCATCTCGCCCGTGTCGAGATCCTCGTCGAGGTGCATCGTGGTCACTCCGGTGACTGGTTCCCCGTTTGCCACGGCCCACTGAATAGGAGCTGCGCCGCGATACTTCGGCAGCAGAGACCCATGTAGATTCAGGTTGCCGAAGTGGGGCAGATCGAGCATCCACTTCGGAATAATTCGTCCATAAGCAACCACTAGAATCACATCCGGCGCGATGGCCGTGAGTTGGGCGCGAAACTCGGCGTTATTTTTGATTTTTTCCGGCTGGGCTATAGGCAGCTTGACCGCCATCGCGGCTGCTTTCACCGGCGGCGCAACCATCTGCATACCACGCCCGCTTGGCCTGTCAGGCTGTGTGACAGTGAGCGCGACCTCATGGCCTGCGCGCAACACCGCCTTCAAAGTGGGCACAGCAAACGAAGGCGTCCCGCAAAAAACTATTTTCATTCCCGCTCTACTGTAAGGCGGTCTACCACTCGCCGGCCTTTTGCAGTTTGCGAATCCTGCGCAGAATCAGGTCGCGTTTCAGAGCGCTCACGCGCTTAAAAAACAGAATGCCATCCAGGTGGTCGATTTCGTGCTGGAAAGCGCGCGCCATCAGTTCCTCACCTTCTAATTCAAACCACTCGCCCTTTACGTCCTGTGCACGCACTTTTACTTTCGCGGCGCGGGAAACCTTCTCGCGAATATCGGGCAGGCTAAGGCAGCCCTCTTCTTCATATTGCTTGCCCTCGCGAGAAACGATCTCCGGGTTAATCAATACGATCTTGTCGGCCGGCCTCTCCTTGAAACTCAGGTCAATCACGGTAATCCGCTTCGAAACGGCAACCTGAGGAGCGGCAAGGCCGATGCCTTTGGCGGCATACATCGACTCGAACATGTCGTCCACGAATTTCGCCAGCTCTTGATTGAACTCGGTGACGGGTTCGGCCGGACGTTCCAATACTGGGTCGGGATATTTAACGATCTCTAGAAACATTTTTCTCAGTAGGCACGAATTTGTTCAACGTAACCATCATAGTTACGCTTTAGTTCACGCAGAGAATCCCCGCCAAACTTCTCCAGCAACAGTCGCCCAAAGGACAACGCTACCATGGCCTCGGCCGCCACTCCCGCCGCCGGAACCACGCACACGTCGCTGCGCTCGTAAGCCGCCTTCGTGACTTCGCGCGTGTCGAAGCGCACGGAAGCCAGCGGGCGCCGCAGCGTAGAAATCGGCTTAAGATAGCCGCGCACCACGACATCTTCGCCATTCGAAATGCCGCCCTCGATGCCGCCCGCGTTGTTGTGTTCGCGCGTAAATCGCGTGTGCGCGCCGTTCTCGCGCGACTCGGCATAGCCAATGGCATCGTGAACTTCTGAGCCCAGCGACTCGGCGGCAGTTACACCGCGACCAATCTCCACTGCTTTCACGGCCTGTAATGACATGACCGCCTGCGCGAGAATCCCATCCAACCGTTCGTCCCAGTTGGCATAAGTCCCAACGCCTGCCGGTGCTCCGTGAATCACAACCTCGAAGACGCCGCCGATGGAGTCGCCGGTGCGCAGGGCCAGGTCGACTTCCGCTTTCATGCGCGCTTCTGCTTCTTCATCCACGCAGCTCAGCAGTACTTCATCCATGTCCCGCAGCGCGCTTATCTCTTCCCACGCCGCATCGCGCGTGAGTTCGGCCCGGCCAACACGGATCACGTGGCTGGCAACATCGATGCCCAACTCCAGCAACAATGATTTTGCAACGGCTCCTGCCGCCACGCGGGCGGTCGACTCACGCGCCGAGGCTCGCTCCAGCACATATCGCGCGTCGGGGAAGCCATATTTGAGGGCTCCTGCCAGATCGGCGTGTCCCGGACGAGGCGAGGCTACGGCCTTGTGTTTCGCAGGATCGCCCGCCGCAACGGGCAATGACTCCGTCCAGTTCTTCCAATCGCGATTCTCAATCTCGACTGCGATCGGCGACCCAATCGTCTTACCGTGGCGCACGCCGGAGAGGAAATGGGCCGTGTCCTGCTCGATGCGCATACGCCCGCCGCGGCCATAGCCCTGCTGACGACGCCAGAGCTCGCGATTCACGCGAACATTGTCGATCGGAACACCGGCAGGCATTCCGGAAACCAACGCGATCAGGCTCTCGCCGTGCGACTCACCCGCGGTAGAAAAACGAAACATACGTACCTATCCAGCCCCGAATCCGGCCTTTGATTTCTAACGTTTAATTTTAGATCAATCGCCGAGGAGCCATCCATGTTGCGCTTCGTTCAGCGGTACGACAGAAAGTCGTCCCTGGCTGACGAGCGGAGAGTCGGCAAAAAGCTTGTTCGCCTTGATCTCGGCCAGCGTGTGTGGCTGTTTGACCGGATTTCCTGCCTTGATGCGAACCAGCGGCACGCTTGGATTGCTCGCATCCACGCTCACCACCTTCGCCGTTCCCACCGCTGTCCGCTCATCGCCGGTGTGATAAATCACCAGATCATCGCCGTGCTTCATACCGCGCAGAAACTTCACAGCCGTGGGATTCGTTACGCCGTCCCAGATGGTCTCGCCATCCCGCTCCAGGTCGGCAAATGAGTACACGCTCGGTTCCGTCTTAAGCAAATAAGCCATCGCCCATCTCCTGCCTTAGTCGTTTTCTTTATCGAGGAACGGCGTCGTGTTCAGCAGAGGCCGCTCCAAAGATCGCACCCACTCCGTCACTTCGCCCGCTTCCCGCCCTGCCGACACATTCCGCGCAAACTCAGTGTTCAGCGTCTGCATCTTGGCATCCATGTCGTCCAGGTAATGCAGGAGCACTGCTTCGGGAATCATGGGCAGCTTGGGCGATCCAAATTCATACTTACCATGATGGCTCAGGACCAGATGCTCCACCAGCACGCGCAGGGCGGGAGGAAAATCGGGCAGCGCAGCGATCTTCCGGTCGATCAACGCCACCCCGATGGTAATGTGCCCCAGCAGCTGCCCTTCAATGGAGTAATCAAAGCTCGTGCCCCAGCGCAGTTCCCGCAGCTTGCCAATATCGTGCAGAATCGCCCCGGTGAGCAGCAGATCGCGATGAACCTGATAGTGCTTCGCCGCCAGATCCGCTATACCCAGCAGCGAAACGACGTGCTCCAGCAATCCACCGATCCACGCGTGATGCATGCTCTTGGCTGCGGGAGCCTCGCGGAAGGCAGCGGCTATGTCGGCATCATCCAGAAATGACCGCAGCAGCGCTTTCAGGTGGAGATCGGTAAAACTCTCGACGCACCCATTCAGCTCTGCCCAAAGCTTATCGATGTTGCGTTCCGTGCGCGGAACATAATCGCTCAGATTGAACTCGTTAGGCAAAGCTTTGCGAATCCGCTCGATGTTGAGCTGGAGAAATTCCTTGTAGCGGCAAACCTGCGCGCGAACCTTGACGACGTCGCCGGCAACAAAATCACCC
This sequence comes from Silvibacterium sp., assembly GCA_049588475.1. Classification (GTDB taxonomy): domain Bacteria; phylum Acidobacteriota; class Terriglobia; order Terriglobales; family Acidobacteriaceae; genus Silvibacterium. Next base: position 23,773 of record JBAVYX010000480.1, read on the forward strand.
GCTTCCGCTGTCTCCCACATCCGCGATTCAATCTGTCCGGTGCGATCACTCAGAGTCAGGGCAAAATAGCGCGAGAGGTCCTTCTTGCTACGCACCTGCTTCGAGGCCACCGCAAAGAATCCAGTAATGGCCTGGTTTTCGTATTTCGCCAGGTCCGCTATATAGGGTTCTTTCATCGTGCCTGCTGCTAGTTGTGTGGTGCGGGCGTCGCTGCGGGAGCGGGCGTCGCTGCGGGAGCGGGCGTCGCCGATGGAGAACCGGAATCGCCGCCTGGCGCAGCCGTGGTCGCCGGCTCCTCGCTGTTCTTCTTTTCGTCCGTCATGCGGCGCTTGGGGCCCGTCTTATTC
>JBAVYX010000481.1:0-9825 GCA_049588475.1 Silvibacterium sp.
GATATGGCGTGTTTCTTTTTCTGAGCCGGCCAAGGTCATCAACACATTGACCAGCATGCGCGAGATGTAGGGATTATTCCGGGTGTACTTTTGCGGCTGTACGCTCATAAAGTCGTTCGGGAATTCAGATCGAGTATATCTGTAAGGCTCCTGGGGAATCTGGGTGTCGGCTCAGTTTGAGGGCTTGATTGCTGTCCCTATAAGACACAGGCGATAATTTTTGAAAGGAAAAGAGTTCAAACTTTGGATAGACAGCTCCTTACCGCCCGGCTTCAGCAAAAGTTATTGCTCTCCGACCCCGCGCAGTGCTATCACCTCGAATTCGCCATCGATGAGCTCTCGCATTTCGACTTCGTGCCGGGTCAGTTCATCTCTTGCGTCGCAGTCGACCACGGAGGAAAAACGCAGACACGCGCATACTCCATTGCCTCTGCGCCCCGCGCAAACATGCTCGACCTGTGTGTAAATCGTGTAGAGGATGGCTTTTTTTCGAATCTGCTCTGCGATCTGGAAATCGGCCAGTTTATTCAATTTCACGGACCGCACGGCTTCTTCACGCTGCGCCACCCGCTCACCGACGGCATCATGATCGCCACCGGAACCGGCATCGCCCCCATCTTCGGAATCGTCCAGTATCTCTTTCCTGAACATGGAGAGGACCGCAGCGAGGGGCACAATTTTTGGCTCGTCTACGGCACCCGTCATGAGACCGGGATCTATTACCGGAAATACTTCGAGAAGGTCGCCGCCGAGCGGCACAACTTCCATTACCTCTCTACGCTCAGCCGCCCCGAAGAAGGCTGGGAGGGTCTGCGCGGCTATGTCCAGGACCATGTCGCCCAGATCGTCATGCGCCGCGCCTCAGAAAATCATTCCGCGCCCTTCCCCACGACCGCCGAAGGCGCGGGCTTCGACATCCACGCCTACATCTGCGGCCTCAATAACATGGTCTCGGCCAACCGTGCACGCCTCATGGAATACGGATGGCAGCGCAAGCAGATCATCTTTGAACGTTATGACTAGGGAGCGCTACGACTAAACATGCTGCGGGGTACCCGATCCAAAGCCTGCCCTGAGCGGAGCCGGAGGGCGAAGTTTGCGAAAGGATGGGACCATAGCAACTCATGCTGAAGTTATTTCACCAAGGCCTGCGCTTCCGCTAGCTTCTTGATTCCCTGCAGCACCGAGTCATCCCCGTCGAGTGAGTGCTGATACCGATTCTGGCCATCCTCGACGGTAGCGAAGTCCCCCTGAGTAATCTCCAGAATCGATCTATCATTGCCGCGTCCCTTCAGGTCGTAGCTCATCGTGAGATAGTTCGCCGGTATGTCCGCGAGCTTCGAGTTGGGGTCAAAGATCGTGTAGGCGAGATGACGAGGCGAGTCCACTTCGACAACATGGCCCTTCACATAGACCACCCCATCCGCCGCGCCCCTCCACAGCAGTGGGGAGCCCGGCTTCCAGTCCGTCTCGGCATTGCAACCAAACATATACTGCCGGATAAATTCGGAGTCGGTCAGAATCTTCCAGAGAGTTTCGACCGGGGCGTCCACGTCGATGGATTTGCGAATCAGTAATTCAGTCATGCTGATTTGTCCTCAAAGAGAATATAAGGAAAGCTTAGCCGCCATGATTGGAGAAACGCGACAGCAGCCGGAAGACGACATACAGATAGTCTTCGATCCCTCCGCCGGCCCGGCCCGCGGAGTTCTAAAGTCTCTCCCTGCAGCTGGCCAGTTTCGGCACGCGCGTCGCAGTTCATCGCCCGAGCTGGCGCACTGCATCGCACACTATTGGATGGTGAGCTGGGATCTTCGCGGCCTTCCGCCGCACATGCCCGAGACGCTCCCCCATCCCAACGTGCATGCCATCTTCGAGCCCGGCGGCTCAACCGTCGCAGGGGTCCACACAACCAAATTCACGCGCGTTCTCGAAGACCAGTCGCATGTGTTTGGCGTCAAATTCACCCCTGGAGGCTTCCGCTCCTTCCTCAAGGCTCCCGTATCCTCGCTCGCCAATCGGACCATACCTGTGCGCAGCATCTTCGGTAACGACGTGGCCGCGCTGGAGGCTGTCCTGGTGTCGTCCTGTGCCGAAGACGAGAAGGTCGAAGCCGCCAATGCCTTCTTCCGCGCGCTCACACCCGCGCCCGACGAGACGATGGCCTTAGCCGGTCAGCTCGTCAATCGCATCCTCTCCGAACCCGATATCAAGACGGTCGACGATCTCGTGAGCCGCACCGGCATCGGCAAGCGGTCGCTCCAGCGCCTCTTCAACGAGTATGTCGGAGTCAATCCCAAGTGGGTCATCCGCCGCTATCGTCTGCACGAGCTCGTCGAAAGATTCAATTCCGGCGAACAGCTTGATTACTCCCAACTCGCGCTGGAGCTCGGCTACTTCGACCAGGCGCACCTCATCAACGATTTCCGATCCATCGTCGGCTATTCCCCCACCCAATATCAAAAACGGTCTGCAGTCGATCAGATTGGTTAGCGCCCAGTGCCGTCTGTAGAAACCAATTCCACATCAGCATCGATATCACAAAAAAGCGAAGGGGCGATTTCCCTTTCGGGATCTCGCCCCTCCTTTTCCGATTTTTTGAAGATCTGGTTCGGTTTCCAAATCACAGCCGACTATCACCTCGGAATCATCGGGTTCTGCGAGCCTTGCGACCCGCGCTTCCCATACTCTCCCGTAGCTACATCCGCTGTAAGAGCTTCCCTGGTTCCATCCCTTAGCATCCAGTTGCCCGAACGCTTGGTTGAGTCCCGTTGCCGGTTCTCTCGATAGCTCCTTGTCTACTCTCTCCTTCTGGAAGATCTCTCTTCCGTTGATTTGAATCATACCCGGGATCTGAAAAAAATCTAGTGGCTGTTACAAATTTTTCGCTGTGGAAAATAGCGTACTTATTGTGGGAAATGCGGTCCTATCCCCTGGACTTACCAACTGGTTATCGCAGGTTATCAGATCCAGCATGATGAATCGTTTTGCGCAATAAATTGCATGGTTGGTTTACGCTGATCTGGGTACGATCACAAAGCCTGCGAATTACGATCCAGCCGTCACCGTTATGTTGTTAAGGAGGATCCATTGCGTCGTCGCTCTTTCATTGCCAGCCTTCCACTTGCTGCAGCGGGCACGCTCTCTCTGCCCCGCGACGCCGCGGCCTTCCAGCAGAATGGTCCTTCATCGCAACCCCCTGACGCGGTACCACAGCTCCCGAAGTTCCAGCCTGCGGGCGCAGAACGATTCACCCGGCCCGATGTGCACACTGGAGATCGAATTTCCGGTGCAAGCTTCGCTACCCGATCCTCGGCGATGGGGTGTTCAGGTGCGGCCGGAACCGCGCATCCGCTTGCCACTCTCACCGCGATCGAAATATTGAAGCGCGGTGGTTCCGCCGCGGATGCAGCCATCGCCGCCAATGCCTGCCTGGGGTTTCTGGAGCCGACCAGCTCGGGTCTGGGGGGCGATTGCTTCGCAATGATCTGGGACCCGAAGCTGAGCAAAGTGGTGAGCCTGGCGGGATCAGGGCGCTCCCCACAGTCGCTGACCCTTGAGACTGTGCGTGCCCGCTCCAAAAATGGCGCGGTCCCGGCTCTGGGAGCGATCTCCGTTTCTACCCCTGGCGCCCTCGATGCCTGGTGGACGATGCACCAGCGCTATGGCCGGCTGAAGTGGTCGGAACTCTTTCAACCCGCCATCCATCTCGCCGAAACAGGAGTGCCGGTGCCGCAGGTCATCGGCTTCTACATCAAGCGCAACATGGCCATCTTCACGCGGCCAAACTCCGGCGTCGAGGAGACGGCCAATGCGATGCACACTTATGCGCCATCCGGCCAGGCGCCCATTGAAGGCGATGTCTTCCGCAATCCCGATCTGGCACATACCTACCGCATGATCGCCGCGGGCGGACGCGATGTCTTTTACGATGGGCCCATCGCCCACACCATCGATGCCTACTTCAAGCGCATTGGCGGGTGGCTCTCGTACGAGGACCTGCGCAATCAGCACGCGGAATGGCTCGACCCGCTCGTCACCTCCTATCGCGGCGTTGAAGTCTACGGCATGGCTGCCAATACCCAGGGACTGGCAACGCTGCAGATCCTGAATATTCTGGAGAACTTCGACCTTCGCAATATGGGCTTCCAGTCTCCATCATCGATCCACATGCAGGTGGAAGCCAAGCGCCTGGCCTACGAAGACCGCGCCCGCTATTACGCTGACCCGCACTTTGCCAAAATACCCATCGAGTGGCTGAACTCGAAACACTATGCCGCGGAGCGCGCTCAGTTGATTCGGCCCGACCAGATCCTGACTCCGGTCTTCCCTGGCCAAGCTCCAAGCCACGGAGACACCACCTACTTCACCGTGTCGGATGTGGACGGCATGATGGTTTCGATGATCCAGTCGAACTTCCGCGGAATGGGCTCAGGCCTCGTCGCCGACGGCCTGGGTTTTATGTTTCAGGATCGCGGCCAGCTGTTTTCGCTGGTGGATGGCCACCCGAACATCTTCCAGCCAGGAAAACGGCCCTTCCAGACCATCATTCCCGGATTTGCGACCAGAGAAGACAAGCCCTGGATGTCCTTCGGCGTCATGGGTGGTGACATGCAGCCGCAGGGCCAAGCCCAGATCATCATCAACCGGGTCGACTACGGTCTGGATATCCAAGCCGCTGGCGACAGCCCTCGGTGGCACCACGAAGGGTCGTCTCAAAGCATGGGAGAAGATCCCCCGAACCTGGGACCCAAGGGAATTCTTCGCCTGGAATCGGGAGTTCCCGAAGCGTCGCGTCGCGCGCTGGTCGATCTCGGCTGGCCGATGGGTGTCTCGGATGGCGGGTACGGACGCTACGAATGCATCGAGCATCGCATGAGCGGCTCGGATCGTGTGTACGCCGCCGCCACTGAGATGCGAGCCGATGGAGTAGCTCTGGCATACTGAAGTCTATGCTCGAATCGGGGAGGGTGGCCACTTAAGCTCCTTTTGCTTGAGTGGGGGTGAAACCCATCACCAGCGGCTGTAGGTTCGACCGTACCGAAACATTAAGGATGGGCTATGTGGCCCACCCTTTCACTAACCGTGGAACGGGTGCCCTATACTTCTCGTTCTTGAGAAATCTCAGTGAATCACCAATAATGCTTGGCCACCATTTCTCCCAGCCAGCCATAAAATAGAACTAGAAAAAGGCTCGGTTGCCATTGGCAACCGATTTTTTTTATCCCAAAATGGAGGGATCCCCATAAGCCGATTGAAATCAATGATGTGGTAACAACGGCTTTGTTTTCAATGAAGCAACCTAACGGCTTTATTTCTATGAGATAGATATAAGCCAATTGTTATCAATGAACTACACCCAAGAAGTCCTGAGAAAGCTCAATCGAATAGATGATCTATCAGGAGAGAGCAAGAATTTGCAGGGTTAGGGTAGGTAGTATCCAAACCTAATATCCGTTCGCTACCAGGTAGTCGATCGTAAGCTCAAACGTAGACCGCGCCTGCTGCCGCTCCGCTGCCAGTTTCACGAGCACATCCGCCTCCAGATTCACTGGCGACCCGGCTTCGAGCGTGTGCAGGTTGGTGGTCGAATAGGTGTGCGGAAGGATCGCTATTCCTGCCACCTCGCCATCCCAGCGGGCAATGGTCAGGCTGATACCCTCAATGGACACCGACCCTTTCTCCACCATGAACGGACGGATCGCCTCCGGCACCTTGACCCGCAGCCACCAGTCAGTGAGAGCCCGGTCCGCCGCCGGATCGATCGGGTATAGCGAAAGCAGGGTGCCCGTCCCATCCACATGCCCCTGGACAATATGTCCGCCAAGGGGAGCTCCCGCCGGAGTCGGCAACTCCAAATTCACCTTCGCACCCGGCGCAAGCCGCGCAAGCGAAGTGCGAGCCACCGTCTCGGCGGCCAGATCCGCATGAAAAACAGGCACTTGGATATCCAGCGCCGTCAGACAAACACCGCTTACCGCAATACTGTCGCCGGTCTTCAGTCTTTCCGCAACCCCAGGAGCCTCGACGGCAATCCGCCTCGTGCCCGCTCGCTCCTTAACCGAAAGAATCGTCCCTTGCGCCTCAATCAACCCGGTAAACATTTTTCCCCCTCATACCCAGGGATCTCTCAGATAGCCCTCAAAACAAAAATCCTGCCCCAGCTGCTCTACTGAAACGCGCGCCATTTGCGGCCTAGAAGATTCGATGCTGTTGAGCAGTGGCACGCCGGCCGCGCCCAGAAATATTGGAGCATAGAACAGGCACAGCTTGTCGACCGCCTGCTGTACGAGAGCATTCGAGTTCAGTTGCGCGCCGGCTTCGATCATCGCCGAGGTCATCTCCATCTCGCCCAGCCGCTCCACCACCCGCTTGAGTGACACTCGCGCTCCGCCCATGCCCGCTTCGATCCTCTCTACTCTTACGCCCAGTGCTTCGAGCGCCCGCTGGCGTTCCGAGACCGGAATCGTGCAGAACACCAGCACATCGTCCTGAGCCGTCCGCACGATCTTCGAGTCCAACCGAAGCCGCAACGCCGAGTCCAGCACCACCCGCAGCAACCGGCGTCTTCTCGGCAGTCCCGTCCTGTCCGACAGCAAAGGATCGTCGGTCAGCACCGTGTTGATGCCTGTAATCAGTACATCCGAAGAATGGCGAATCCGTTGCACTGCGGCCCGCGATTCCTCCCCTGTCAGCATCACAGGAGCGCCCACCGGTACTTTCCCCGGAGGAGGAGCGATCCGTCCATCGAGAGACAGCCCTGCCTTAAGAATTACGAACGGCAGCCGGGTTTGGATATATCGTGCGAAACCGTCGTTCAGCTCCTGCGCCTGGCGGGCGAGAAACCCAGCCTCGACCCTGATCCCCGCGGCCCGCAGCCGCTCGATCCCCGCGCCATTCACCGCCGGATTGGGGTCGCTCGTAGCCGCCACCACCCGCGCCACTCCGGCCTCGATTAGGGCCTCCGTACAAGGAGGAGTTCGTCCCGTGTGGCAGCAGGGTTCGAGTGTCACGTAAGCCGTCGCCTCGCGGGCTTCACCCCCCGCCACCCCCAGTGCCACTATCTCCGCGTGATCCCGACGCTCATACTCGTGAAACCCCTGGCCAACAATTGAGCCGTTCTTAACCAGGACACAGCCCACGGCGGGATTAGGAGAAGCAAGGCCAACAGACTTGCGGGCCAGTTCGAGCGCATCGTTCATCCAACGTTTGTCTTGCTGGACTTGCTCAGGGTCGTTCAGTGTCGGTGTGGTAAGGTCGGGCACAGACATGCCTTTCAGCCTGTAAAAGGTAACCGTCTAGTTGTCGAGCAGAGAGTCAACGAACACATCACTATCAAAAGGCAGCAAGTCATCGATCTTTTCACCGACGCCCACATAGCGCACCGGCAGATTGAGTTCGCGAGCGATGGCGACAGCGATTCCGCCCTTGGCCGTGCCATCGAGCTTGGTAAGCACGATGCCCGTCACCCCCGCCGACTCGGTAAACAGCCGCGCCTGTTGAAGCCCGTTCTGACCGGTGGTCGCGTCCATAACCAGTAGTACCTCGTGCGGAGCGTCGGGGACAATGCGCTGCGTCGTACGCCGCATCTTATCCAGCTCGGCCATCAGGTTGTTCTTGGTGTGCAGCCGGCCGGCCGTGTCTACGATCAGAAAATCGGTTGCGCGCGCCTTTGCCGCCTGCAGCGCGTCAAAAAGGACCGCGGAGGGATCCCCTCCCTGCCGCGACTTGATCATTTCCACCCCACTGCGTTCGCTCCACACTTCCAGTTGTTCAATAGCGGCGGCACGAAAAGTGTCCGCGGCGCACAACAGGACAGTTTTGCCTTGCGCGCGAAAATACGCCGCGAGTTTCCCACTGGTCGTCGTCTTGCCCGTGCCATTCACGCCCACCATCAAGATGACCTCCGGCAACGTCGCAACGGCGCGCGCCGGTCGCTGCTGCTCGTCCAGAATGGCCTTCAATTGTTCTTTGAGCAGTTGCTTCAGTTCCGCGCCATCGCGAATCTGCTGTCGTTTGGCGCGCTCACGCAGCGTGGTCAAAATCTCGCCAGCCGTGGTGACGCCAATGTCTGACGCGATTAGGCTCATTTCGAGACTTTCAAGAGCCGCTTCATCGACTGCCCGGGTCAGCGACAGGACGCCATCGATGCGTTCCTCCAGGCTTTCGCGAGTGCGCGAAACCGCCTGCTTCATCCGGTCAAGGAAGCCCTTTTTCTTCGGCTCTTCCGCTTCCTTCAAGCTGCCGAACAGCGTTTGAATCATACTTGCGTGGTCCTCAGGATTTCTTCAACGAGTTTAAGGCAACTCGACCAAAGCTGCGTGCGTTCAAACGACCTCAGAAAGCACACGCTGCTGAGAAAACGACACATGCGTCCGGGTGTTCTTGACGACAATGCTGCCGCGCTTCACGAGGGACGTGAGTGCCGTGACTACTGAGACGTCATAACGTTTGCCTGCCAGACGGTTCAAAACTTCCAGAACGTACTCTGGATCCATCGCCGCCTGATAGGGGCGCGTCGTAGTCATGGCGTCGAAGCTGTCCGCGACCGCGATGATGCGAGCCATCATCGGGATTTCTTCACCGCGCAGGCCGTAGGGATATCCCTGTCCGTCGATCGATTCATGATGCAATTCCACTCCCGGGATCAGGTCGCCGATCGCCTGGATAGGACGCAGAATGGAAGCGCCTTTTACGGTGTGCGCCTTGACGATCTCGAATTCTTCCGGAGTGAGTGGCGTGTCTTTCCTCACGATCGAGTCTTCGATACCCACCGTGCCGATGTCGTGCAGGAGGGCGGACAGGCGGATGCGCTCGGTTTCGGCTGAGTCGATGCCTAACTCACGCGCGATGTCAGCGGAATAGGCTGCAACGCGGTCGGAATGCCCACGCAGATAACTGGTGCGCTCGTCCACTGCCTTTGCGATCATGCGAATCAGGTCAGTGAGCGTAGCGTAGTGGTGACCTGCTTCGACCTGTTTGTCGAAACAGGAATTCTGCAGGCTCTGCAAAGCCGTCTGCCATTCAGCCGCGGTTTCCTCGTAGATAGTTCCGCGAAGTTGCACACTCTGGCGTTCTGCCTGGTGAAGCGATCTCGACTCAATTGCAGCCGCAAGACTGTCGTTCAGTCCGGCAAGTTTTTGGGCGAGAAGCAGACTGACAACAGCACATAGCACGAAAGCCACGCACGCCGGAACGAGGGCGCTCCAACCCAGCCAAAGCGCCAGGTCATACAGTAAAAGCGTGACGACGCAAGTGACAATCAAAAGGGAAAAAAAGCGCCAAAAAACGCGCCAACGGATTGAGGATGTGCGTTTCATGGGGCAAAAAACATAACAGACAAAATAAAAATCCAGCCACCCTCAGTCTAATGTCACGAAAACCAATTGCCTCTCACACGAAAGTCGTAGGTAACGTCTGACAAAGGAACAATTATTCATCCCGTCCCGGACGGCTCATCAGCTCCTGCATGGCCTGCACCGGAAGCTTGCCGCCGTGCAGAATGGCCGCCATCTGCTCGGCGATGGGCATCTCCACCCCGTGCCGTTGAGCCAGCCCCAGTGCGGCCGAGGTAGTGCGTATGCCTTCGGCCACCTTGTCGTTGAGTTCGGCGATGACTGCAGAGAGCGATCGTCCTTTGCCTAACTCCACTCCCACCCATCGGTTGCGAGAGAGCGAGCCGGTACAGGTCAAGATCAGATCGCCTAGCCCTGAAAGCCCGGCCAAAGTCTCGCGCCGGCCGCCGCACGCCACCGCCAATCGCGTCACCTCCGCAACGCCGCGGGTAATGAGAGCTGCCGTGCTGTTGTGCCCTAGCCCCAGTCC
>JBAVYX010000482.1:0-17647 GCA_049588475.1 Silvibacterium sp.
GGCCAAAATACCTCGACCGCCAATGACGCCACCTGAATACCGCAGCCATCGGCTCCATCACGACAAATTACCCCGCGACTTCAGTGCTGGTGAGAAACCCGGGCTAGGAGCAACCGCCATCGCTTAATCGCGCTCTTACTTAGTAAATCGTCGCTCAAGGGAGAATCGCATGGCCGAACACGCTGATTTCTGGAAGGGACTGGTTATCGGCACCCTCGTCGGTATGGCCTTTGCCATCTATTCCAAGGCGGATTTCGAACGTTTGTTTCGCTCGGATTCCCCGACCGAATCTTCGGCTTTCAAGACAGACCAGGCATTTCGCGAGCATACCCAAGGATTACATCTGCGCCGGGAAGCCTCTTAAGTAAAAGGGCGCGGCACAACGCTTCCAATCAGCATCGCGCACGCCTGTTAGGCAGCAAAAGCTGACCTGAGTGTTCTCTCAATCGCGGCGGGGCGTCGACTTCAAACTTACCATCGAGTTTGATTGGCTCTTCTGAACCTCATCATGCGTCAGCCACGCGCCTTTGAGCCGATAATATCCGTCTTGTTGTTTGCTCTGCGCATTGCCGCGAACAATCGTACCGTCAAACGAATACCAAATCCCGTGGACCTGTTTTGTCGCGAAGGTCAGCCGGTCACCGCCGAGGGTGGTCCGATCGAAAAAAAAAGTTAGAGAGGAAGTCTGCCCATCCACCAGCTTCGAGATGTACCCGTCCAACCGGCCATTCTCGATCGTGATCTGCACAACCGACCCCGACTCGTCGATCATATACTCGCCCGATGCGTCCGCAGGGAGTGTGGATGTCCCACGCTGCTTACCGCCGGATGCCGCCGTCGGGTTTTGGGAGGTCTCGCTGCGATGATGCAGCGACGGATCAGCTGTTGCCTGCGCAAGGAGCGTCGGAACCACGGACAAAAGCAATGCCGCAAGCACAACACGCACGAGCAACTCCCCTCAGACGATCTATTCTTTCGAGCCCTGACTCTTCGTGCGAGCCGTCTCAAACTCGTCGCCCTTTTGCCAGCCTACCGTATCCGGCAGCGACGACGCCTCCCAGCCCAGAATCAACCCAAAGCGCGCCATCTTTGCGTCTCCTCGGAAATCCATGCCAGGATGGTACTCGTCCGATGGCTGGTGATAATGGTGCGCGACAAAATCCTCTGCCTGCGCCTTCCCCCATGCTGCATCATGACCCTCGAACAGCGTTCCCTGACCGATCGAAAACGCTGGAACGCCGACTCGAGCAAAGCTGAAGTGGTCTGAGCGATAGTAGTGTCCCGCGCCTGGAAACTGATCCGGCTCAAGCGTCAGATCGAACGCCTTGGCCGTCTTCTCAACCACTGGATACAGTGTCGTCCGCTCCGCGCCGCTCACTTCTGCCGCCAGTGGCACCCCCATCGGCATCAGCATGTCGTAATTCAGGTCGAGAGCGAACTGCGACGCCGGAATCGGAGGATGCATGCCAAGATATTGCGAGCCCAGCAACCCCTGCTCCTCCGCCGTCACGGCAGCAAAGAAGATACTGTGCGGCGGTCTCGCCCGAGCCTCCGCGAAGGCCCGCGCCATCTCCAGCAGAATCCCGCAACCCGTGCCATTGTCAGCCGCGCCGTTATAGATGTTGTCGCCCTTCAGATCAGGATCGATCCCCAGATGGTCATAATGCGCCGAGTAGATTACGGCCTGGTCCGTACCTCCAGCATCCGCTCCCGGCAGCTTCGCGACCACGTTATCCGATTCATACGGCCGCACCCGGCTGGCCACGTGAGCCTTCAGCCGCACTGGCAAGTCAAATGAATGAAATCCTGGCTTACCGGCTGCCACGATCATTTCGTCCGCATTCTTCCCGGCCGCCTCAAAGAGCTTCTTCGCCACATCCAGCTGAATCCAGCTTGCCGCCTTTAGAGTCGCCGTGGGATCGCCCTTCAGATACGACTTCTCCACCGACTGCGAGTTCCGCACCACATCCCATGGATAGCTCGCTAGGTCCGTCCGATGAATGATCAGCACGCCCACTGCGCCGCGCCTCGCCGCCTCTTCGTACTTGTAGGTCCAGCGGCCGTAGTAGGTCATCGTCTTGCCTTTGAAAAAAGCCGGATCGTCCGAAGGTGGCTGGTTGACGATCACCAGCAGCACCTTGCCCTTAACATCCACGTCTGCATAATCGTTCCAGTGATACTCGGGCGCATCAATCCCATAGCCCACAAACACGATCGGCGCGTCTATATCTGCTGATGCCGCTCCTGTCTGGTCTTTGGTCACGTAATCGGAGCCGTAGGTCAACGCAATGGGAGCGTCATTCTGAGGCACGAGGCTGAACTTCGTCTGGTCCTCGATGGTGTGGACCGCATAGAGCGGTACCTTCTGGAAAAAAGTGCCATTGTCGCCGGCCGGTTGCAAGCCGTACAGTGCAAACTGCGTGCCGATGTACCGCGAGGCAATATCGCCGCCGCGTGTGCCGGGTCCGCGACCCTCCAACAGATCGTCTGCCAGAAACCGCACGTGCGCTCGAATCTTTTCTGGATCAATCGACGCAGCTGCCTGGCGAGCCGCCTCGGGTACTCCGGCCACCGTAGGAACGGAGGACTGCTGCGCAACAACCGGAGTAAAGGAAAGAAAACTAAAGGTAAGAAACGAAACTGCGCACGCAAAAATCTTCATCGAACTCCTGTGACAAAAACCGCACAACTACTATTCTCTATATCCAAATCTCCGGTGTCATCTCTTCAAAGGTTACCGATGGACCCGGACCCGTATATCCCGGCAGCGTCTTCAGCCGTTTTAGCACTTTGCGTGTCAGCCCGGTCAGTGGAAGCTCTACAAGTTCGCGCGCCAGCACCCAGCGGCGCGTTCCCCTGGACTCGGTCAGCTCGGCTTCTGCGTCTGCATCGTAGCCGTAGACCGTCACATAGTAGTTGGTCACCGTAACCGAGTGCCGCACATCCAGCAACCGGCGTGCGGCATCTACATTCGTGCCGTCGATCTCCGGCAGCTCCCACATGCCCGGCATCAGCGAAGCCACGGCCGGACGCTGTTCCAGCAATACCGCTAACTCCGGACACTGCCGCCCGCGACCGTTTTTTGACCGTCCGCCCTGTTTCACTGCACTTGGCTGGGTAACCCGGAGCAAAAAGGCATACGCCGCTTTTTGGCTGCGCATCTTCTTTCGCGCCGCTACCGGATGCTCCCCACGGGTTGCACACAACTCCACCACCGGACACTGCAGACACAGCGGCCCGCGCGGTAGGCAAACCATCGCGCCCAGCTCCATCATCGCCTGGTTGAAATCTCCCGGTCTAGTCGCATCCAGCAGCTCTCCTGCCGCATTGCGAATCCTTGCTGCCACAGCGCTGCGCTCGGTCCAGCCTCGCACCCGCGTCAACACTCGCTCCACATTGCCATCCACGCACGCAACCGCCTCGCCAAAGCCAATGCTGGCAATCGCTGCGGACGTGTACTCTCCAATGCCGGGCAGCGCCCGCAGCTCCGCGGCTGTCGAGGGCAGCTTCCCATCGAGCTCCTGTGCCACAAACCGTGCCGCCCTGTGCAGCATGCGAGCGCGGCGATAATAGCCGAGGCCGCTCCAGCACGCCAGTACATCATCTTCGCAGGCCTCAGCCAGTGTCGGCAGAGTAGGAAAGCGCTCGATGAATCGCGTATAGTGTTCGATCACGGCAGCCACGCGTGTCTGCTGCAACATGATCTCTGAAACCCAGATGGCGTAGGGATCGCGCGTCCGCCGCCAGGGCAAGTCGCGTGCGTTGTCATCAAACCATCCCAGCAGCAGCCGTCGAAATTCTCCCTGCTCTGGTAGCCCGCTCATGCTGAGATTGTAAGCCGCACCCGTCTATACTTCGCTCGTAAAGCAGCCGCGATGCATCGACCAAAGTCGGCAACTGATATCCTGTTGAGACTCGACACTCCTGGATGGGGTCTCCCTGACGCGCAGTACAAGGCCGTCCAGGTCCTCGCCCATCCCGAGCTGCTCAAGCCCCTGCTGCGTGCTCTCTTTTCAGTCGATCCCAGGTTGCGCCATCGCGCCTCCGACACCGTTCGCCGTATCACTGAGAAGCGACCGGAGCCCCTCACCCCATACACCGAACGCTTGCTGGGCCTGTTCAGCGAAAGTGCAGGCGACAACTGGAGAACGCGCGCCCACCTGGGTCTGGTCGTTGCCCGCATCGCGCAGTCCCGCGCTCATCGCCTGCGCTCCGCCGGGCTGCTCATCCCGCTCTACTACGACCCATCGAATGTGGTGCGATGTACTGCCATCGAAGGACTCGGCCTCCATGCAATGCCGCGCCCGTCACGTGGTTGCCCTACTCCATTAAGAGCAAGCCCCACTAGGCCGTCATCGCCCGCCGCCGGAGGGCTGGAACCGCATTCATCACCCGCAAGGCCGTTTTCGTGAGCCCAAACGCCGGACCTTTCTCTCCCGTCGCGCTCTCCATCGCCCGCAACGACGAAGCCACGGCCGCGTATCCGTACTGGCGCATTGCTGCTTCGTACTCAGCAATGGCCTCTAGTACCGGCTTCTCGCCCCGATCTCTCTCTGCCAGCTTCGAGCACAAGAGCGCGGCATCCTGTAGAGCGATGTTTGCGCCAATCCCGCGATACGGAGTCATGCTGTGGATCGCGTCGCCCAGTAACGTTACACGAGTGGTCGTCCACACCTCCACCGGCTCCGATGTTCGGATACGCGCCAACGCGATCTGCGTTTCGTCCATCAACTCCACCAGCTTGCGCAACGAAGGATGCCAGCGTGTTACCTTTCGCCGGACCACATCTTTCAATTCCGCACCCCGCATCGTCACTGGATCGCTACGGAAACCAAAGAATTCCCGTTTTGCTCCATAGCCGAGAATGACGTAATCCTCATCTTCTGGAATATCTCCTTCGATCCCCAGTAGCCGCAGGTAATTGTCTCCTCCAGCCTCGCGCTTCCACACCGCCATGAACAAGCTGCAAGCCTCCGGAGGCGTCACGGCCATTGGTCCGTCCAGCAACCGCGCCGGCAGCAGCGCAAGCGCGCCATCGGTGAGCGGAACCTTACCACCGATGATCGTGACCCCCGTATCGATCGGCTCCGCGTGTGGAAGATACTGCTTCCGCACCGGCGAATTGACTCCGTCAGCACCCACCAGGACATCGCCCTCCGCAGTACTGCCGTCTGCAAAGTGCGCGACCAGCCGCCCGCCTGACTCCTCATAGCAAACCAACCGCTTGTTGAAATGGACCATGCCTTCGAGGCCGCTCAGCAGAATATGCCGCAGCGTGATTCTGCTCACCGAGCGATGCCGTGCAATCGGCTGGTTCGTCGAGCCGTCATCGTCGCTCGTGGCATGCAGCAGCTCCTTGAGCTGCTCCGTCACCATGGTGAACCCCTGCACGAATGCTCCGCCGGTGCCATCGAAGACCATCCACAGCTCCGGCGGCAGGCAGGCATGAAGCGCCGTGCTCCCCTCCGGGCTGATGTGCACTCGGAAGCCCTGAAGCCGCGATTTCGGCGTCGCGTCGCGTTCATACACAGCCACATTCACGCCCGCCTTCTTCAATCCTTGCGCCAGGCATAGACCACCGATCCCGCCGCCAATCACCAGTACATCGAGTTTGCTCATCACTCCGCTCCTCTCGTTGCCTTCCAAATTTCTTCCGTTAGCAGCCATCGCTCTATGCCCCGTTGCATCGCCTCGAACTCGTTTCCCCGGCAGCTCCCGGCACCGGAGAACATGCTTAACAACATCCCCAACACCTCTTCCCTATCCAGATCGCCCCGAAAAGTCCCTTCCTTCATCCCGTCAATCACCATCTGCTCCAGGCCGTGCCGCCAGTGGCCTTGCATCATGTCGACGATCTTCCGAACCTCTGGATCCCGCTTGCCGCGCAGTCCAAACTCCTCCAGCACAAGCAGCATCTTCCGTTCATGCTCGAAGTAGTAGCGGCCGTCAGAGAATTCCTGCCGCAGCCGGTCGAGCGCGCCATATCCGCTGGCCACCGGGGCCGGACCATGTAGGAGAACGAACTTGGCCCCTAGAAACTGGGCCACGCCTTCGATCAACGCCTGCTTGGTCGGAAAGTAGTAATGCAGCGTGGCAATATTCACCGCGGCGCGTTCCGCGACCGCCCGGGTGCGCAATCCCTCAAAGCCCGATTCCGCGATCACATCGAAAGTCGCCTGCATCAGAGCTGTCTTACGCTTACCCGGCTCATCCGTCGGATTCAACAGGTTTGCAAAGTATTGCTGGATCGCATCCGTCTTCACGCCGACTACTCTATCAACTGATTGATTGAGGTGTCAATCAATCAGTTGATTATAGCGACTGTAACACAGCTCCGAATGTATCTTTATGCATTAACCCCTGTATTTTCTTTCATATTGACGCCAATCTCGAACCCGGTCAGACTCTAGCCAGGAGAATCCGCATGGGAACCAGCTATGTGACAGGCAAAGCTGCCGGGGCCACATTCCTGATGTGTCCGCCCACGCTCTACGATGTGAACTACGTCATTAACCCCTGGATGGAGGGCAACGTCCACCGCTCCTCCCGGGAGCAGGCCGCGTCACAATGGGAGCATCTACGCCGCTCGCTCGCCGAGGTCGCACACGTCCTCCTCGTCGAACCGCAGCCGGGCTCACCCGATATGGTCTTCACCGCCAACGCCGGCCTCGTGCGCCAAGGCATCGTCGCGCTCAGCAGCTTTCACCACGCTGAGCGGCAGGGCGAGGAGCCCCACTTTCGCAAATGGTTTAGCGACTCCGGCTTCTCCATCTGCGAAATCCCCCGCGACACCCCTTTCGAAGGCGAGGGCGACGCACTCTTCGAGGCCGACGGGGGACGTCTCTGGGCCGGACACGGCCTTCGCACTCGAGAATCCAGCCACCGCTATTTGACCGAGACTTGGGGCGTCGAGGTGCTCTCGCTCGGGCTCATCGATCCGCGTTTTTATCACCTCGACACCTGCTTCTGTCCACTTTCGAATGGCGATCTGATGTACTATCCTCCCGCCCTCGACCAGCCGTCGCGATCATTGATCGAAACGCATTATTCGAAATCAAAACGCATCGCCGTCGACGAAGCCGATGCGCTCCGCTTCGCCTGCAACGCTGTAAATGTGGGCCGGACGATTCTGCTGAACGAGATCAGCAACCGCCTCTCCGCCGAGTTGCAGGTTCGAGGCTTCCACGTCGTACAGGTCAAGCTGAGTGAATTCCTGAAGGCGGGCGGAGCGGCGAAGTGCCTCGTTCTGCATTTGAGCGAGCCCTCGATCAATTGACGATCAACTGAAGCGTTTATCGAGATCACAGCCGATTGATAGACCGCCAGACCGCATCTCATAGTGGAGTCCGTTCATGCAAACAACCTGCATCATCGGTGGAGGTCCGGCCGGTATTATGCTTGGCCTCTTACTGGCCCGGGCCGGACTCCCCGTCACCGTACTCGAAAAGCACAAGGACTTCTTCCGCGATTTTCGCGGCGATACCATCCACCCCTCCACGCTGGAGCTGATGGACGAACTGGGCCTGCTCGACAAGCTCCTCGAGATTCGCCACACCCAGGTGAATCGAATCGCGGCTATCGTCGGAGGACAGAGCTTCGAGATCGGCGACTTTACGCATCTGCCCACTCAGGCAAAGTTTGTCGCACTCATGCCGCAGTGGGATCTCTTGAACTTTCTCGCCGCGGAGGCCGCCCGTTATCCGAGCTTCACACTGCGCATGGGTTGGGAAGTTACGGGGCTCATCGAAAACGATCGAGTTGTCACCGGCGTCCGCGCTAACACACCCGAGGGTCCGGCGGAGATCCGTGCCGATCTTACCGTTGGATGCGATGGCCGCCACGCTATCTCGCGGGAGACCGCCGGCCTGCCTCTCGCAGAAGAGGGTGCCCCCATCGACGTTCTCTGGTTCCGTATCGCGCGTCTGCCCTCTGACCCGGAAACAGGTCTCGGCTACGTCAACTATGGCCGTCTCCTCGTCCTCATCAATCGCATCGACTATTTCCAGACCGCATACCTTATCGCCAAGGGAGGTTTCGACCAGATCCAGCAGGACGGCCTCGATAAATTCCATGCCGGCATCGAACGGATTGTTCCCTTTCTCGCCGGACGCACCGCCGAGATTGACTCCTGGGACAAGGTCAAGCTTCTATCCGTCCAGATCAACCACCTTGAGCGCTGGTCCTTGCCTGGCCTGCTCTGCATCGGAGACGCCGCCCACGCCATGTCTCCCGTAGGCGGCATTGGCATCAATATCGCCATTCAGGACGCGGTCGCCACAGCGAACATGCTCACAGAACCGCTTCGTACTGGCGCGCTCACCGCACTTCACCTTGAAGAGGTCCAGCACTACCGCGAGGGAGCCGTCCACAAGACGCAGCGTGTGCAGGTCTTCGCGCACCGCATTCTCAACCGCGTCCTTCACAATCCCGGACCGGTCAAGCCCGCATTGGCGCTACGCTTCCTCACCAGCCTGCCCGGATTTCCGCACCTCGCCGCACGCTTTGTCGGCATGGCGTGCAGCCGGAGCACATCCAGACGAAACCAACATAGGCAAGAAAGCCACCCCATTCGGAGTGGCCCTTGCTTTTTTTTTGCGCTGAAGGCGTATGCCTCGATGGCTAATCGCCCATTACGGGTTCTTCGGCTTGAAGAACCTTGGGAGCCGGAGCGATCGAGGTGATCGGCACAATCCCCTGGACCGGCTTCTCGCCCAAAACGTGCTCGCGATACAGCTTTGCCATCTGCGCATTCTCGGCATCCTGCTTGAGCTTCGCGTCGCGCGCGCGAACCTTCTCTTCGCGAGAGTTTTTCGCGATTCCCAGTTTGTCGAGGGTGTCGTTGGCCGCCGCGTCCACATGCTCCTTGTGCAGAACCAATGTGTGCTGCGCGTCGCCCATCCCGACCTTCTTGCCGCCGGCGAAGATCTCATGCCGCCCATGCTCTTCGTACCACTTGGTCAGCGTGGAAGTCATGTGCATCTTCTCAATGATGTTGCGCCAGCCCACGCCTGTGTTGTACGCGCAGAAGCTGATCTCGCCTTCCTGCGTGGCGTAGGGAATGATGCACTGCTCGGTGCGGCGGAAGTCATAGTTGAAGAGGTCCTGGAACCACATGCCGGCGATGAACAAAAAGTTCCAGCGGTCGGCGCGGCGCTTCTCGATGTCGGCCATTGTGCGGTCGCCGGTGACCTTGCCGTAGTTGCGGCCAGTCGCGCCAAAGCACTTGTCGAACTTCTGCAGCAGGTCAAGGATCTTGAAATGCTTGGGTGACTTGGTCGGGTCGTAGTTGCGCAGCAGTGCCAGCGTGACGCCGAAGATCGAAAGAAACTTGCCGCGGGCTGCATCGTTGATCTTGGCAATGTCCTTCGCGAGTCGATCGGCGTTGAGGAATGCGGTCACCGGAACGGCTTCCTTCGTTTCCTTATCGATCATCAGCGCCATGCCAATGCCGCAATTCGGGTGGCATCCGCAGGAGAGCTGGCCCCAGTCGTGGTTCGGTCCGTGTACCAGGTCGGCCCAATCGGAGAAGGTGCTCATAAAGCTGATTGGGAACCAGTCGCGGACCGGCTCGCCCAGGCCCATCTGGTCCTTGATGTCATGCGCCATGTGACTCAGCGTGTAGCGCTGCGCTTCGCGGCGCTCATTACTCACCGCCTCGTCGCGGCCGGTGAAAGACACCGGCTGGAAACTGATGAAGTTGATCTTCTTCGGATTGTCTAGCGCAAACTGGACGATGCGGCCTACCTGCTCGTTATTGATTCCGTTGATGATGGTGGTCACCGGAACGATATCCACGCCGGCCTCGTGCAGATTGTGAATGGCCTGCAGCTTCACATCGAATAGGT
Organism: Silvibacterium sp.; assembly: GCA_049588475.1. Classification (GTDB taxonomy): domain Bacteria; phylum Acidobacteriota; class Terriglobia; order Terriglobales; family Acidobacteriaceae; genus Silvibacterium. The sequence continues at coordinate 9,846 of JBAVYX010000482.1, forward strand.
TGCCGACCTTGCGGTGCGAGTTAGCAGCGTTGCCGATGCCGTCGAACTGCAGATATGCATAGCGCAGACCCGCCTCAGCTGCGGCGCGGCAAAGTTCTTTCGATTTCGCAAACTCGATACCGTTGGTAGCCGCCTGCACCGAGTTGTAACCAACCTTGCGCGCGTAGGCGACGGCGTCGAGGAAGTACGGCGAAAGTGTCGGCTCGCCACCCGAGAACTGGACCGACATCTGGCGGCGCGGCTTGATGGTAATAGCGTTGTCCAGCATGGTCTTGATTTCTTCCCACGTCAGCTCGTGGACAAAGCCCACCTGGTTCGCATCCATGAAGCAGGGATCGCACTTCATGTTGCAGCGGTTGGTGAGGTCGATCGTCAGCACCGATCCGCGCCCGTGCGTCACGGTCGACGTGCCGTGGTTATGCAGCTTCTCGTCGTTGTGCGCCTTGATGTCGCGGCCCGGGAAAACCTCTTCGAGGTGCTTAAAGAAAGCGGTGTCGATCGACATCACGTCTTCGAAGTGCCCGTGCTTGGGGCAATCCTTCACCATCAGGATCTTACCGTCACGCTCGATGATCTGCGCCTTGATCTCGCCGACCTTTTCGTTCAGCAGGATCTCGTGCGGTAGTTTGCCGTCAATGATCTGCTGGCGAATCTCAGGCACGCACTTGGGACAGAGCGAGTCTGTCGTGCGCGGCCAGCCGAGAGGAGGCTTCTCTTTCTGATACGACTTGAGCAGCGGCTTGTCGGACCACTTGGGGGTAAAGGATGCGTTGGGCCGGATGCTGTTCAGCTTCTCGAATACGGTCCATGCTCCCTGAGCCGCAGCGGTGAGTGTCCTCTCAGCGTACTTGACGGCTTTCGACATGTATCAGTCTCCTCTTTGCAGGTCTGTCCCCTCGCCGGGGGAAATGAAATTTGGGGTCCAAACCGGCTGCGGGCCTGCCATGCCGCCGGGACGTCTTCCAGGCAACTGCTGCTTCCAGAAGACTTTACCAGTACCTAGCATAGGCAACGGGCAGGAGGAGTTAAATCATTAACATCTGAACGGTGAAAATTCGCACCCGGATGGGAATTGCCGCCCGTGAACGGAGTCGGTTACTGGGCCTCATTTTTCTTATGGCGATGAAACACCGCATCCCGAACATCTGGCCAGAACTCAAGAAACAGGTTGTTCCCCGCAAGTCCAGCCAGCGACACGCCCCAGGTCGTTGCTGCCACTCTCACATTCGCGCTCGGCCGTGGATAGTACGTCATTGTCAGCGCCGAAGCTGCGGCCCTACCCATGGTGTCCGAGTAGTTGAAGCCTCGCGACCCGTCATCGCGTTGGCATACGAACACACGTTCTGCCGCGTACTCGCCGCGCGCCATGATTCCTCCGCGGGCTCGACGAAAATAGCGTGGATCCTCATGAGTCAACGTAGGCAGCAGGCTGTCGGAGAAGAATCGCATGCTGGCTTCGCGCACCACCGCGGCCCCCAGCCGCTCGCCATACGCGCCCGAGTCCGATCCATATTTTGGATCGCGATCCATCAGCTGCTCCCACCCGGAAGAGGTGAAGGCGGGAAGCAGACTCAGCGGCCCAAACTCCTCGTGCAGCCAGAACATCATCTTATCGTGCGCATACAGCGGAGGTATCTTCTCGCCCGGATCGACAACGCCAAACCATTTCGATTCGGCAATCTGACCCGGATCCGAGAGGTGTACGGGAGGCGCACTAGGAAGTGGGTCATCTATCGCAGGCGACGCGGGCTTCTCGCAAAACGCAGGTAGAGCTGCGAGCAAAATCACGACCAGAAAATAGAACCGTAACAAGACTCTGTTAGTTGACATCAGGCAAATGTCTCTTCCACATAAAATGGTCCCTCCACATGGAGAAGCGCCGCAGTCAAACCTTCATCCGCAACTTGTCGCGGGAGAACCACTCTATAAGAGAGTGATTCGCGATTTCGGGATGTCTGTACGGACAGCATGAACGCGCAGACCGCCAGTAACTCATACGGCACCGCTAGTGATCTGCCATTGCTTTTCGCCGTCAGCCATGCCGATACTTGCCCTGAGTACGCGTGCGTGAGGACACCATGACCAGCCAGCCCGGCAGCGGATTCGAAGGATTCGGTCGCAAAGTGGATGAGACCCTGAATAAGGCCGTCCCTCGGGTCGAGGAAGAAGTTAAAAAGGTCATCGCCTATCTCAACGATGAGGTCGTGCCCAGCGTCCGTCAAAACTCCTCGAAGGCGTTGCGCGTTGCCTCCGAGGAGTTGATGAAGCTCGCCGAACTCATCGATCGCCACACCATCGTCCCCGGCCCGGGTCCGGGTTCCGGCCCAGGTCCGGATTCGGATTCGGATAAGGACAAAAAATAAGATGAGCAGGCCGGCCGTCGCGTCGCTCGCCTGCTGTACCGCACTGCTTTGCATCGCTGGATGCAGCCATCGCGCGCAGATTACCTACACGCCGCCTCCGCCGCCAGTTGTTCCCCCACCCCGACCGGCCCCACCGCCGGTCACCGCTTCGGCCGCCGAATCGCCACAGCCCGCAGCAACCGAACCGGCGATGAGTCCCGATGAGGCCATCGTTAACTCGCGCACTCCCATCTACACTGAGCAGGGCATGGCCAGCTGGTATGGACCCAACTACCACGCCCATCGCGGCGCCAACGGACAGATCTACGATCAGAACGGAATCTCTGCCGCGCATCGCACTCTGCCCATGGGCTCGCTGATCCGAGTCACCAATCTTCAGACCGGGCAGTCGGCCATCATGCGCATTACCGATCGCGGACCCTTCGTTCCCGACCGCGTCATCGATCTCTCCATCGGCGCTGCCAAAGCGGTGGGCGTCTGGCGTCCCGGCACGGCAATGGTAAAGATTGAGGTCTACGATGCACCCCACCCTATCGAACAGGGTGGACGCTGGTGCGTTCAGGTGGGAGCTTTCTCGAAGGAAAACGACGCTATCAAGCTGGAAGAACACCTCTCGCGCAAATACGAGACAGCTAACGTCATCGAGTTCACGGGACCAACCGGCCACTGGGTGCGCATCCGCCCCCAGGCCGACGACCGCGCGCGTGCCGTCGAGATCGCCAAAAGCATCAACCCTAAGGAAGGCGAAGCCTACCTCGTTCGCCTTGATTAACCCAGGTTGCCGCAGCCGGCACCCCGATCGGACTACTCCGCACACTCGGCCACAGGAGACATCAGGGTTGTTTCTGGGGCAGGTCCGCGCGAATGAGTTCTGAGAAGTTCGGACTGTCGTCGGCAGCTTGCGCGGCGTCATTGATCCACGAACGCTGCCGCAGTTCCTTAAATGGTATTGTCGTGTTCAGAAAGCCTCGGGTGTAGAGATAGCTAGCCATGAAACCGTTGAGAAAATAACGGATGTTGAATCCCGACGTCAAGGCAACCGCCCTCGCGTAACGCACAATATTGACCGTGCAACTGCTGTTCAGCAGGTGATACCATTCCGCCCGATCTGCGAGTTCATTGATCCGGTCAAGATAGATCAGAAAAAGCCCGCGAGCGCTCGCCTGAGATATATACAGGTGGTAGAGATACACGTCCTCATGCCTGTAATTTGTGCGCACCCGTACCAGGTCGCGTTCGTCACCTACCACGTAAATCAATTCGAATTTCTTGAACATCGATCCAATCGGTGAGAAGCTTTCACCCATTTCCGGCCTCGTTTCGATGGAGACGCACAGGGGAGGCGCATTGTCGAAATTGAACGTCAGAAATGTATGCCCCACTGGTCCCCGCATCCAGAAGGACACGTAGAAATCGATCGACGTCAAATGCGAGACCTGCATCTCGCGCTCTTCCCATCGCGGCGTGAAATCGGTCAGGCTGCGATACTCGAAATTGCGGACGCCAGTGATTCGCACCCGGTCGCCATCGATAAAGGCCCGCGGCATCACCGCTACGTCAGGCTGCCATGGGCGATCATGAGAGGGCCGCCTGGCGGCATACCAGACCAGAACTAATATAAACAGCCCCGCGAATGCGCGATGCATGCCTGCCGTGCGTGGCCGCGAGAAGACCCAGATGCCAAAGCTCAGAAAAGCCAGCGCCAGCAGCAGGCGTAGCCAGCCCCAGGGAAGATTCGAATAAAAAAGCGCGAGGCTTGCCCAGACGACCAGAAACAGCTGCCCCAGGAGTGCAAACACAGTCAATAACCAGCGCCAAAGCTTGTAGTACCAGGATGCCAGACGTTTATTGGAGCCCAATTCCGTTGATGTCATCGATGGGTGTCAGTGATGGATCGTAATGTCTCAGGCTGGTGATTGGTTTTTAGGCGACCGGCGTGGTGCGTACGACCTTGGTTCGATCGAAGACACAGGCAGACCAGACGATTCCCTCTAGTGTCTATTGGTACAAGAATGTGATATTGGATCGCAAGTTACTCAGTGTTCTTCCGACCCAGATTCTTAAAGTCGGACCAAGAAGCCTGAAAGTGAATAGAAGCAACTCGCCTTTGAGGGCCCTGGATCGGCTTTCGTAAGTCCGGGAAGAACTTTGCATTGAAAGGGCCGATTTGGATGGCCCGCGCCAGAAAATAGTTGGCCGACTATTTCCCTGGACCGGAAATGCGGGCACCCCGGCACAAGCGATGGCTCAGGAAAGTTTATCTGCAGCGACCCGGTCGACTTCGTCGGCGTGTTTCAAACCAGGGTGGTTGGATAAAGGGTGCCGGATGAGCGGCGGCTGACTACGACAGGGGGCTGAGCTTCGCCCAAACGAATCCGAAACGAATTATGTCAAGACTGGTTTCTTCGTAAGAGTCACCCTCGCCGGGAGACTGTATGTCGACGCGAACGGCGCTGGCGGCAGCCTCCCATGTGCTCATGCCTCCTATGACCAGCAGTAGGGGCAAAATCATCGCACTATTGAGCAAGTTATCGATGGCGGTCATGAGGATGACAGCAACAAAAGCATGGCGCAGATTGAGGTCCTCAATGTCGGAGCGGGCCAGAGGAAACCAGACCACGCGGATGACGGGAATCAGCTGAACGGCTTGCAGGGCTAACAACCCGAAGAAGCCGTACATCCCAAATGCCAGCAACCAGAGTCCGGCTGGCCGCAGACCGGAGTTGCGCCACCAGTCCCACTGGTTCGAACCGAGAATGGGCTGCTCGAGCGCCAGGTCCACCGTCCGCTCGTCTTGTTCGAGACGAAGCACAAGAGAGCCGCGCCCGATATTTTTAAGAAAGACAGCGGCCGAGTGAGCCGCTGGATTGCGTTTGATCAGAGCCCGGACGGAGACGGCGTTGGTCAGCCGGAGGCTGGCGAATAACAGGATGCCGAGTGCCAGAAAGATCGCTAATACGCGGGGAAAGTAACGACGGTTGATGAAGACAAACGGCATTAGCCCGACGAGCAGCAGAATACTGCCGCCGGATTGGCACAACAAGGTGACAACGCCCAGAATAATGGCCACCCATGCCGTGGGCAGCCCGAGGATGCGATCAACCGTGTGGCGCAGCCACAGCCAGACGGCGATCAAAGCGGAGGTCGCCATCCAGATGCCAAGCTGGGTGCCGTTCTCGAGCAAGCCGATTGGACGAAATCCGAAATAGCGGTGCGCTCGCGCCCAGCGATGTGGTTGATAACCGTAGAGATGCGCGTAGAATTGCGGACCGGCTCCTATCTCGATTAGGCAAATGGGGACATAGAGCAGGCCGGCGATAACGAAGGCTTTCGCGGCCAGACGAATGGAGGCCGTATCGGAGAAGTAAAGACGGCCCAGCACATAAGGCACGCCCCAGGCGAGAAGCTGGTAAAGCAGGCCTACAACACCCTGACCAAAGAACTCAGGATTAGCAATGGCGGAGAGCAGTGGGACCACGCACCACATGAGCATGGGCAGGTCCCAGAAGGTAAGCCGGAAGCTGCGGAATATCTGCCGGTCAAAAAGCAGCACCCACAGAAGACCAGTGAGGCCGGTGACGGTCGCCTTTGTAAGGAAGTAATCCGTGGGCAGGCTATTGCTGAGAATCCAATAAGGATCAGGATCGCTGCTGAATGCGTAGTTGGCCGCCGGGAGCACGGCCCAGCCGCCGATGAAATTCAGAAGTATGGCGACACGAATGGGATAACGCCGAAAGAACAGCAGCGAGATGGGAATCCATACGAAGAACGCCAACAAGGGTGGAATCACAACGGGCCCTCGGGTTCATCAGAATTTACTATAAGGGATGAGCCACAAACATGAGAACAGTCGCAGAGTGGTTGACCCCTGTGCGGGCAAGTGGGATGGTGGCTTATCTCATCGCGTCGACGTTGTGTGGGGTGGCATGGGTCAGGGCTCGACGCGATAAGCAGATCACCCGCCTGGCAGTAATCCTTGGGATTTTAAACATCGGGTTGTTCTTCGATATCGCTTTCAATTGGAGATGGAAACTCCACGACCTACTACAGGGCCAGGCGATGGCCGATCAGTGGTACAACCAACGACACTGGCCACAGGTGTGGTCGTTGGCAGTCCTGGGAATCTTTCTCCTCATGGGGATTGGTGTTGTAGGGCGAAGGTTTTCAAACGGAGGCGTGCTACTGGCAATAGGGGGAGCTGCCCTTTCGATCGGCTGCTGGTTGACTGAAGTAATCTCGTTGCACGCGACAGATATGGTTCTGCACTACGGCATTGGTCCGCTGATGATGATCAATTTTGTATGGATGCTGGCCTGCACGATGACTTCGATCGGCATATTGAAAGCATCCGGTTAGTCTGCGTCCTTCGTTCCGGTGGCTGTCGCTAGCGGAGATATTTCCGGTAGATCCTGAATGTGTCGATGAATGCCAGGAGGAAATCGCCGGGCGTTACTTTCGATCCGGCTACGTCTTCCCAGTTGTCCAGCGGAAATTCGTAAATCGAATCGTGCAAGGGTTGTACGTCACCTTTGTTGAGCGCGATAAACCGCGCGAGAATCTCCACGTCGAAGACCCATCGCGAAGTAAATGGCTGACCCAAGACCTTCGATAAGGCAGGCGTGATACGAAAGATCTTTGCGCCGCATTGCGTGTCGTAGATGGGGAGACGCAAGACAATCGAGACGACCGTCGCGAAGACACGGCCCAGATAGTGCCGGACCGCCCGCCGATTCACCTGGCGCCCGAGCAGTCTGATCCGCGCCCCGAAGACCATCTGCAATTGGGGATGGTCGATGAGCTTCTGCAGCAAGGCAGGAATGGCCTGCAGGGGAGTGGCCAGATCGGCATCCCAGAATCCCATGAAACTGCCCCTGCCCAGTTCGATCGCACGCAGCATTCCGTCGCGAACGGCTTCGCTCTTTCCCGCGTTCACCGGCTTATGGAGCACCTCCACCGATGGACCGCATACTCGCTGCAGTGTTTCCAGAATCTCAAGCGTATTGTCCGTACTGCCGTCGTTGACGAATAGAAATCCTATTTCGTGTTCGCGATGAAGGAATTCGACGAACCTCTCCGCCGGCAGACGGTGGGCTTCGTTGTAACAGGGAACGACGATGGTGCATCTGATACCCGTTCTTGCCGGCATAGCTTCGTCGCTCTCTGGCACCGCAACCTCGTGACACTTTCAGAGTCGTAACGAGAGTACAACATAGAGGGCAGGGTCCAGAGCACAGAGACTCAAGGGCTCAGAGCTCACTGTCTTCATCTTGAGGCTTCTTGCAGGTCGGGCCGTTCGGCGATCTGGGCGCGGCGAATGGCGTCCCGAAGGTGATTCCGTTACGGACCAGGGGCGCTTGAGCGGGTCCCGCTGGGTGGCTGCGGAGAGCAGGGCGGCGGCGCGACGATTCTTGGTAGGGGAGAGGGTGTAGGGGGTAGGGG
>JBAVYX010000483.1:0-5060 GCA_049588475.1 Silvibacterium sp.
CTTGCGCTGCAGGTGAAGCAGGCGTAATTGCGGCAAGAGCAGAAGCGCATGTTCGCTGATTGCTTCCGCGCTCCCAGCCGCCAAGGGCAGCGGCGGAGCGGTCAGAATTTCACCTACCTCCTCGGCAGTCCAGCGGCGGATGCGATGTTTCGCGAGCAGCTGTTTCAGCCGTTTTTCGGTCAGTTTGGCGGCTCGCTGCGGCGTGGGCGCCAACTCGAGCAGGGCCAGTCTGCCGCGAATTGCAGACAATGCCGGAGCCCGTAAAGACCTGCAACAGTGAGACATCGAGCCGTGCGGAAGACCAGAGTTCACACTCTTGCGGAACGAGCAGGAGGTTCTTTTACGACCGGCCAGGCCGGGCTCCTCCCGTAGTTGCGGACTGACTCCGTCAATCGCGGCTTCTGCATCTCCCTATTTACGTCGGAAATGATCTTCCTCGCGATCTCTAACCGATTTTTTTTTCTTCTTCTTCATAAGAATTTTTTGCGGACAGCGCGCAGAATCTGTTCTCGATGGCTCAGAACGTCGTTCCAACAGAATGGCCAATCAGGCATTTGCTGGACCAGGTCCCGAGACCGGCCCCATTTTCGTCACAACCAGCACCTCCAGCAACGTGGCAGTCTGACGAACGCTTCCCGAGATGGTAATGAGGGCTTCTGAGAGGGGACGCTGTTCGTCCGCCAGCAAGTCAAGACGATCACTCACGCTGTGGAGTTGCTGAGCTTCGTGCAGAATCGTATTCGAAAACATAGCACACCGGCTTTCCTGAGAACACAAGGAGGGTAGACTTCAGGTGGGCTGACTTAGTTCAGAAAGCCTGAAAGAGGGTTCGCGGGTATATCTTTAGAGTTGAACTTCCCTCATGCATGCCGCTGCCACGATCATATAGCACGGTCATGCGTTCATCCTATGATTGCGCGATTTAGCGGCGCCAACGAGAGTATCCCCAGCCCCCGCCACCGAGCAAAAACAGCACCAGGAGAATAATCAAGATCGTTTCCATGTGACACCTCACCTATAAGCGGAAGCTGGACCGGCCTTTGTAAGGGTCGTATCACTTCTTCACTACGCAATATCCTAGAAGTGGCGAAGACGGATGTCTGAGCACATTGGACCACTTTGGCACTCGATTTGTAGGGCGTGACAGAGATGCTTATCTACCTTTGACGACCCTGCATTATGAGTCACGTACCATGGCTTGTGAGCGAATCGCGGAATACACCGTTGCGATCACATCCGCCAGTTGGGGTGGATCTGCGCGCTTATCATGAGCGCTGCCGCTCTAGCTCTGCTGATATTACTGCGCTGAAGCTTGAGAGCACATCGTTGGCGCTCGCAGGCATCTCCTGCCACTGGACCTGGACGATACACAACACTGGTTCATATTGCTCAGACTAAGGTGATCTTGGCCGCTACAGTGAATGGTGTAAGGGTAGATAGATGACAGCCCCGCACAGTGCGGGAAATTCGTGAACCGATTCAAAAACCCCTTATGGTCGCTGCTGTTGCTGGGTCGTTTTTCACGGCAGCACAGTGTCCCACGCATTTCCAGGAATCGCAGACACCTTAAGGGGGTCATATATGCGCGGACTCAAAGCTCTTCTCTTTACTTCAGCACTGCTCGCGCCCCTGGCCTTCGCGCCTGGGGGAAGACGCAAGTTGTCCTCAGTATCGGTCAACAGCCAATCTGTTCTTACGGCTACTACGACTATTCGCCATATGCCTGCGCACCGGTAGGGTTTTACGGGCCGGGCTATTTCTACAATGGCATATTCCTGGGTATGGGCCCCTGGTCAGGCTGGGGATATGGTCACGGCTGGGGAGGGCATCGCTTCACCAATAGTGGTGGTGGACGCTATACCGGCGGTGGTGGTTATGCAGCCAATCATGGAAACTACGGCAGCGCCGGGGTGGTACACGCCAACAACAATGGCACGTATCACCCTCAGCCCTCCGGACGCGACTACCATGCTGCACCAGCCCATGCCAACGCACCTCACGGCGAGCCCCATGCCCAACCAGCGCATGCTAGCGTACCCCACATCATTGTCCTTGGCTATCTCGCCTATCACGTAGCGTACCTTGCAATTCAGTGACGACCTTGCCTGAGGTGGGCATCGAACAAGTGCACGCGCACAGGCAGAGGAAACGGCAGCTCCGCCTTCCGGAAGGCGAACATCATAGGTGCGCACCATGATGAACAGAGAGCAGCTCCAGGCAGAGATCGTGGCCCAGGAGGATGCTATTGCGGGTGTGCAGGCACGGTTGAAGTCCGGGGAGTTCTCGAGAGCCAGAAGAGGCGAACTGGAGTGTGCCAAAGCGTCCCGCGCAAGAAGTCCTCGCAAATCCTTTGACTCCTGGGGACATGTCTATGAATGAGTAACCGATTCAGTCCGTGCTGGAAGCGGACGACCCCAAGCATCGAGCAGTTCTTGTGACTAAACAACACGTGCTATGTGATCCGGATTGCTCAGATCAAGATGAGGCAAGTGACTATAGTTCAGCTCAGGATCGCCCACATTTCGTGGGAGGTGATCGCGTCATGCATCCAAGCACATCCTTCGTAGCCGTTCTGCTGGGCTTCGGCCTGCTTGCGCCAGCGCAAGATCGGATGCCGGTCCAGCCCGCGCAGCAGCTTGTCGCGGACGTGATCTACAACGAACTCAAGGACCGCGGTTGCGATAGTTTCTGGCAATACGGCATCCTTCGTGTATCCGGTTCGCAGAATGTCGATCGTGAACAGGTCGAGACATCCGATGGACCCATCTTTCGCCTGGTGAAAGATCACGGCAATCCTCTCGATGCGGGCGAGCGCAGGCGCGAAGACCTACGACTCGAAGAACTTGTTCAAAGCCCGGGTGCGATGGCGCGTATACGGCAGGAGCATTTAAAGGACGAAGCGCGGATGCGGAATGTGATTGAACTGCTTCCCCGGGCCTTCCTGTTTGAATACACCGGTCCGAGTGAAGGTGTTCAGGTACGCCTTTCCTTTCGCCCGAACCCGGCCTTTACACCAGCCAGCTACGAGGCGCGGATTGTGCACGCGCTAGGCGGCACGCTGGTTGTGGATCAACGGCTAAAGCGCTTGATTGAGATGGATGGACGGCTGATGGAGCGTGTCGATTTTGGCTATGGCATTCTTGGCCACGTGGAAAAGGGTGGTACCTTTGAGATTCGGCGTGAACAGGTGAGCGAGGCCCACTGGAAGACGGATCTGGTCGAGGTCCACATTCAAGGCAAGGTACTGATCTTCAAGAATGTGGCCAAGGACCAGCGCGAGTTGCGGTCGAATTTTCGCCCGGTCCCGCAAGACATCAGCCTGGCTGAGGCGAAGGCGCTGCTTGACCAGGCTGTGGGCACTCGCGAGGAAGCACTGTTGGAGAGCGGCACGCCCTAGAAGGGATATTTCGCGCGGGTGATCTCCAGTGGACTGCGACCAGGTCGTCAAAGGGGTTGCGCTGTGCTATGAAGACGAGGTGCCTACGCCGCGGTTGCTGCTGCACGCGATTTGTGTGACAGCCATGGTCGGAGTACGGGATCCGTTAAGCGCGATACCGCGGACGCAGCACTGTTACCACTAGCCCTGAGTTTTGCGCGGCTTTGCCGGACGCTTTGGCTTCGAGAACCTTTGCCTCGCCAATATTGAGTTTGATCTGCGTGGGCTTGGCTTCGGCCTTCTTGGCCAAGCTGATCTTCAGCACGCCCTTGTCACAGTGGGCGCTCACTTGCCCCTAATGAACGGAGCTGGGAAGCGTGAACGAGCGTGTAATGCTTCCGTATTGCCGTTCGACGCTATGGAAGTTCTCTTCTTTCTCGTCCCTTTCGATCTTGCGCTCGCCAGCAAGAACGCTACTTAACTTGCGTTTGATCCGATAAACCGGGGTTTGCAGCCCCTTCGCGTCCAGAAGGTGCAGTTTTCCCTCAGGGTCGGGATTAGGTGAAGTCGACGACGAAGGTAGCTTATGGTGTGGAGTAGAGCTTCTGGTAATGATCGGAAAGCTGCATCAAGATTTCAATGGGGTCTGCATCAGGATCTATTCCGAGTCGGCGCAAACGATTCCCCTCCCATGAGTTTTCGCACTTCGCAATCTCTGCATAATGATTAGAATGTTCCTGTTTGGGGTCGGCGATATTCATTAGTAGCCCTACCTCGGAGGCCCGTTCCGCTTGGTATTCTGCTCAGATTTGACGTGAGCGTGGTGCGGTCTGTCCTTATAGGATGCACAAAACGACAGACGGGACAATAAGTTGTTGCGCCTGCTAATGCAAAGAGAATTTCTGTCTGTGGGCGCTCCACTCCGTTCCTTGCGAGACTCAAGAAGATTCGGCATAGATGCGCAAGCCCACATCGACATCTCTCAGCTAGCTCGACACGTTCCACTTGGCTATGGTGGTAAGAGGCATCGTTGATCTCAGCAGTGTTCATCTGGACGCGTGCCTGTTGAACGGATCGGCCTTGCCAACTCGCTCTTTTGGCGAGGCAAGAATCGTTAGCCGAACGCGCAGACGCGTCCGCCCCCGGCGCCCCCTATTTGCTCCACGGAGTCGTGATCGAAGTCAGATGTCACTAGAATTGCAAGAACGGCGTGTGAGAGACAAGTCTGCGACAGGTAGAGCCACTGGTAATGAGGTGGCCACTTCCGAGAAAGGAACGCCTGGTTACAACGGCAACGACAGTCGGAAAATGGTTCCGTTTCTCCCAGGCACTTGAGAAGTGCGAAAACGGATCGTGCCCATATGCTTGTCAATAATGCGTTTTGAAAGCCACAAGCCGATTCCGGTCCCCGAACTCTTGCTGGTAACGTAAGGTTCAAATAGTGTCTTGTGCATCGAAGGATGGATTCCGCGACCATTGTCCGCAATTACGATGTGGCCTCGTTCTCCGAACATCCTCACACGCATCCAGAAGACGGCGTTTGTGTCGGGAAGCGCATCCAGGGCATTCAGAATGAGGTTTGAGAACACTTGGAGGATCTCACCCGCGAAAACCCTCATCACTACCGCTTGCGGAAAATGCTTCCGGACGTCGACAGAATTGGCGGAAAAGCGATGCGCATGAA
>JBAVYX010000484.1:0-35371 GCA_049588475.1 Silvibacterium sp.
CACAAATCCTCTTGCTGCTCCCGCTGCTTCCGCGTCCCCATCGCCATGCGCCGATTCTACAAACAATCCCTCTGCATTCCTCAGAATCTTCTGCTTACGAATCAGGACTTGCACCACGGGCTGCTAGACGTATTTAGCAATCACGCCCAGGTCCGTAAGCCCATTCACAAAGAACTGCACCGCCAGCGCCACCAGAAGCAGGCCCATAATGCGCACCAGGATGCGAATGCCCGTCTCGCCCAGCCATCGACGCAGGCGGTCCGCACCGTTGAGGACGCCATAACTGGCCAGAGCCGTAATGCTGATCGCCAGCAGAATTGCGACCATCTGCCATTTGTTCGGCGACGCCCCCACCAGCACCATCACGCTTGAAATCGCGCCCGGCCCAGCCAGCATGGGAATCCCCAACGGCACGATACCCGCATCTTCCTTCGCGGCTGCCTCCTCGGCATCATTCGACGACTCCTGCGTAGGCGAGCGCTTCGCCTCTATCATATCGATGCCGATCAGCAGCAGAATGATCCCACCTGCAATCTCAAAGGCCGGCAATGTGATGCCGAACATCCTGAAGATTAGCCGCCCTGCAATCGCAAACGCCGTCAGCACAATAAAGCACGTCAGCGACGCCTTGACCGCCATACGTCTGCGCCGCGTAGCATCCGCCCCAGCGGTGATCGCAATAAACGAAGGAATCGCCGCAAAGGGATCGACCAGGAAAAAGATCGAACTTAGAGCCAGCACCGAAAACCGTACGTAGGTCGAGTGCAGTTCATGCGCCACCGCACTTGCGGGTCCAAAGATCGCTGCCCAGATCGCGCTGTTAATAACCCCATGCATAACCCTGACCTTACCTCATCCTGTATTCCGGCCGTCAATCCATCGCGGCAATTCATGCAGAGACTGCCGTCTTTCTGAAAGCCTGCATACCTCTCTGGATCATGGACATAATCAGCCGGAAAAGCTCTTCCGTAGGGAAGGGCGGGTCTTTTTTCCCGGATTTTGAGTCAAAAATTCACGCTGTATCGGTAGACCACTACCCTGCGAAGGGCACGTTTCCAGCGCTTGCGCTTAAGGGCTCAAGGATGAATGATTTACCGCATCTCCCGACTTTGGTCATTCGCATGCACTTATGAAGCTGCGTCGAGGGCTTCGGCCCGCGTTTCGACCTCTTCGCGTGCGTTCACATTGAGAGAGCAAGCATCCCATGGACATTCAGCAAGTTGACTCTTACCATTTTTTGGCTTCCATTCCTCCTATCCTCCTGGCAAGCGATAGCCCGCGTGGCGGAGAGCTACTGCATCGCAACCTTCAGCAAGAGGGCTTCCGTGTGCATCTCGCCCCGGGATATCAAGACCTCGAGCCCATCTGGCAGCAATGCCGTCCCCCCTTGCGGCAGCGCCTGGATGGTGTCGTGCTGCTTGAGGTTTCAAAGCTGCAATCAGTCGAAGCCGCCGTCGACTTGGCCTTGCGTCTCAAGCGCCGCGACGCCCGCCAGTTCGTCGGCTACCTCGCTGATCCTATCCTTCGCACCAGCGGTCTCGCCGGAGACGCCATCTTCCCGCGCAGCACGCATCATCTTCCCCAGGCTCTGCACGACTACTTCCGTATCGAAGAGAGCCTCTAGTCAACGCGCGATCACGGCCCCATAACGGGTGATACCAGACAATGTCTGAGGGAGAGTTACAGAAGTTCCCCAAATTCCACTTTCCCAATCCCTCGCTCCCAATCCGGCTGCGCAGTCGTTCTATAATCAATTGTTCAGAAGAAAAAGGAGCAGGCAAAAGTATGCCTATTCAGCCCACCGCCAAAATCTGGCACAACGGCAACTTGATTCCTTGGGACAAAGCTCAGATCCATGTTATGAGCCACGTCGTGCACTACGGCTCATCTGTCTTCGAAGGCCTCCGTTGCTACGGGCAGCCCTCCGGTGCCGCCGTCTTCCGGCTGCCAGAGCATATGCAGCGCCTGCTCGATTCGGCCAAAATCTATCGCATGCCAATGGCCTATTCACTCGACCAGCTTTCTACTGCGGTCGTCGAAGTCATCGAGGCAAACGGGATCGCCCCCTGCTACATCCGCCCCATCGCCTTTCGCGGATACGGTGAGATCGGCGTCAATCCCAAGCACTCGCCGGTCGACGTCTACATTGCAAACTTTCCGTGGGGTAAGTATGTCCCGGGCGACGCGGCCGACGTCTGCATCTCCTCCTGGAACCGTTCCGCCCCGAACACTACGCCTTCACTTGCCAAGGCGGGCGGAAACTATCTCAATTCACAGCTCATTCGAATGGAAGCTGACGTCAACGGATACGTCGAAGGCATCGCCCTCGACGTCAACGGATACCTCTCGGAGGGCTCCGGTGAGAACCTCTTTATCGTGCGCAACGGCGTCATCTACACCACGCCGCTGGCCAACTCCGTTCTCTCCGGCATCACCCGCGATTCGATCCTCACGCTGGCCCGGCACTTCGGCATGCCGGTCGTTGAACAGGCCATGCCCCGCGAGTTGCTCTACATCGCCGACGAAGTCTTCTTCACCGGAACAGCTGCGGAGGTCACGCCCATCCGCTCGGTCGACCGCATCACCATCGCCGACGGTAACCCGGGACCCATCACCCGCCAGCTGGCTGACGAATTCATCGGCATCGCTAACGGACTCCGCCCAGACCGCTACGGCTGGCTCACGCCTGTCAACGTCAACGTGGAGCAGCCGGTTTCGGTGTAGGTAAGTACAACAGTTCAGCAATAAAGGGCAGCCTGCGGCTGCCCTTACTGTTGTGATTGTCCCCTGCAACACTCGCTTGCCCATTGCCTCTGAAGGCACTGAAAATCAAACTGAACCATATCTTGGCCATTCTGCAGCGGACTGCCCGCTATACTAAGAACAGCCCGTTCTTCTGCTGAATCAATCTCCAAGGTTGTGTCTAAACCATGCTGTTTCGGAAGTCCATTCTCGCCGCCGCGGTTCTCGCGCTCCTCGCCGCTACCGGCCTAAGCGCGACCGCCGCGGACACCCCGTCAGCCCCGCCCGCCTACAGTCTGCATCTCTACCACCTTCACACCGGCGAACACCTCGACATCGTCTACCGCATCGGCGACCACTACCTGCCTGAGGCCGTCGCTGAGCTCGACCACTTCCTGCGCGATCACCGCACGGGTGACGTAAAGGCCTATGACGTGAAGGAGTTCGACCTCCTCCATGACCTGATGACCAGGCTTGGCCACCCCAATGGCGTGATCGATATCGTTTGCGGATACCGCACCCCGTGGAGCAACAACTACCTCCGCCAACACGGTCACGGAGTCGCCGAACACAGCCAGCACATGGAAGCCAAAGCCATCGACATCCGCATCCCCGGCGTTCCCACCGCCCAGGTGCGCGATACCGCGCTCGCCATGCAGCGCGGCGGCGTCGGCTACTACGCCCAATCAGACTTCGTCCACGTCGACGTCGGCCGCGTCCGCCACTGGTAGGTAGCCGATCGAATCCACGACCGACGGAGTGCCCGAATGGTTGATACCCGGATGGCGCCGAAGGCGCGTCCGCGCGTAACAGCCAGTTACCCTGGGTACGGAGGCCCCTTGGCCAGCACCGCGTTCAGGCTCTTGTCATGCCCGTAGATGTCGTCGAAGAAATGCACTGACCCGTCTTCCTCGACTACAGCTGTGAGGTAGAAGATCACAACCGGAACCGGCGTCTTCAAATTCACCTGCTGGTTATCCGGCCCCGACTGCATCGCCTGCTGAACCTTTTCCAGCGTCCACGGCGGCTGATCGCGCAGCAGATATGCCGCCAGCTCTGCGGGCTTCTCCACTCTTACGCACCCGTGGCTGAAATCCCGCCGCGATCGCGAAAATAATTCCTGCGCTGGAGTGCTATGCAGGTACACATTGTTCTCATTTGGAAAGATAAACTTCACCAGCCCGAGTGAATTATCCTTCCCCGGCTTCTGCCGCACCATCAGTTTCCCCGCGCGCAGTTGCGCCAGCACCGCATCGCTTACTGCGCCATCGGTGATCACCTTCCCGCTTGAATCCGTAATCTCCATGTTCTTGCGCGCGAGATAACTTCTGTCCTTCGTAAGATGCGGAACGATCTCACCCCGAGTGATGCTCGGCGTAATGTTCCAGTACGGCCGGAAGACAATATACTTCATGTCCTTGGCAAACACGGGCGTCTGCGTGCGCATCGCCTTGCCTACGACCACATTCGAGCTGAACGCGACCTTATGGTCAGCGTCAAAGCCGCGCACCACGAACTCCGGTATATTCGCCACCACAGGAGGCTGAGGAAACTGCGGAGGCAGCCAGCGCCAGCGCTCCAGCGCGTTGTTCAGTTGTACCACGCGCGTCGCCAGCGGCACATTGAGCTGCTGCACCGTATCCTTGCCCAGCTTGCCGTCCGGAGTCAGCCCATGCCGCTCCTGAAAGCTCTTCACCCCGCCTGACAGGCTGGCATCGTAGATATGCGCGTCGGTGTTGACCGTCGCATTCGCTGGAAGATCCCCCAGCAGTTGCAGCCGCGCAGCCAGCTGCGCCGTTCCCGGATACGCATCCCCTACCGCCACCGACTTTGCCACATCCGGCACCGGAGGCCCATCCCCCTTCGCAGCAAGCTCGAGATAATGCTGCAATGCGACTTCCGTGCGCTTGTAGCCGTCGTAGTTCGGCTCCACCTGGTCCAGAACCGCCTGCACATCCACGGCATGCTGCACGTCCTGCGTTACGAACTGCGGCATGTCGTACTTCTTCGTTTCGATATCGATCCCGAAATTAAAATGCGTCGGATTCACCCGCCCGATATGCAGATCGGAGATGTACCGCATCAGCCCAACCGTCATCGCCGCATCGAACTCAGCCAGTGCCGGGTCGTTCGCAGTCTTCAACCCGTCGACGCGCGCCTGCCAGCGCCCCGCGTCATAGTCATCCGGGTTCAGCCCCTTATGCAGGCTGTTTTGCAGCAACACTATGATTGCCGTCGCCTGTGGAGTCGGTTGGTTGCCGTTCAGCCAAAGCGGCGCGAAGTTCGACGTCTCATACGCATGCTGAAAATGCATCCGGTAGTCAGAGAAATCCGGACGATCCATCGAAGCCAGCCTGCCCGCCGCCGCGATCTCCTGCAGCCGTGCCGACACTCCCGGCGAAACCGGAGCCAGCGTAGGCGGAGCCGCCTGCGCGTTAATTTCCGCTGCGGTCTTGGGTTTGTTCTGTCCCGAAGCCTGTGAGGTCGTCTGCAATTTGCAGCCCGATTTCAGAGGTCCAAGAAGTAAGAGTGAGAAGAGCGCATACGCGCAGATGCCGAGTCGACGTGCCGGAGCGTGCATAGCTCATTAAACTATGCGGCTCACAAAAACAGTGCAAGAAAAAGCAGTTTCATATTTCCCGTTGAAAATATTATTGATTTTGCTTCCGTTATAGTACGTTACGTACTAATGTTTTGCGTATGAAACGAAGCGACGTCTCGGTGCTCGGATACGCTCTCCTGGGACTCCTGCAGCAGGAGGACCGCTCAGGTTATGACTTGCGCAAGATTTTTTTGGCCACTCCGATGACCTCCTTCAGCGACAGTCCGGGATCGATCTACCCTGCGCTCCGCCGGTTGGAACAGCAGGGACTCGTCCGAAGCCGGATCCAGGAGCGCTCCGGCCTTCGCCGCCGTCGTCTCTTCCATCTCACCCCAGCCGGATCCGCTGAACTGAAGCGCTGGCAGAAACAGCCAATCGTCCGCGATGACGTCGTCCGTGGCACAGGCGAGTTGATGTTGCGATTCAGTTTTATGGATGAATCACTCGGCGGACCCGAATCCCTGCGCTTTCTCACGGCACTGAGAGCTGAACTCGCAGCCTACATACCCAGTCTCCGCGGGTATCTCCAGGAGCACGGAGAAGCTATGCCTCTCTCCGGCCGACTCGCCCTCGAAAGCGGAATCAATGCGTACGAGTGCCAACTGAACTGGGCACGCAACGCGATCAAGAGCTACGACAAAAACTACGAAAGGACCTGAGCATGATCCTCCGGGTTATTCTCTACTGTCTATTGGGCGGGGTCGCATTCATGTCTCCCGCAATGGGGGCTGGCCACGCGTTTTGGTGGTGGACGTCGGGCGTTGTGATGGCGGCAGCATTCGTGCCGGTCGCACTCTTCGGTCCGAAGACCGCGCTCGGACAGTTCGGTGTCATCTTCCCTGTGCTGTTGCTAGTCTCTGTGGTCACCATGTGGTCGGAAGCCCTGCTCTTCATTAAGTCACCCGCCATCCACGAGCATTGGGTTCGTAACGTGATCTCCGACACGGTGAGCCATCTGATTGCAGCAATCGCGTTGGTTATTCTCTGGTGGGTGTTGAAATTGACGCACCCGTCGACGGAGCCAGTATTACGGTCGCCACTGGCGAAGGCGGCCGTGTTGGTCGCGCTCTGTGGGATCGCTTATCTCGTCTACTATCTCGTCTTCGGTGGGCTTACCTACCAGTTGTTCACGAAGAGGTATTACCCGGATGCAGTAGCGGCGGTCGCAGGACTGGGTACCTGGTTCTGGGGAATTCAATTCGCGCGCGGATTGCTAATGACGCTGGCCATCGTTCCCGCCATTTACACGCTGCGGTTAGGACGGTGGCAGACGGCGATTTGTGCGGGGCTGTTGCTGTGGGTCGCAGGCGGTCTTTCACTGCTGCTGGTGCCCAATGAGCTCATGACCAGTACACAGCGTTTCATCCATATCATTGAGATCTTTACACAGGCCTTCACGCTGGGTGTCACAGCAGGATTGCTACTCAGGCCCAAACGGCTCCTTGCAACCTAGCTGGCATTCGAGCCCTCATTCGCTGCCTCACCATCCTGAATGCTTCGGAGCCAGCCAGAGTGCAATTCCCGCTACCTCGGTTGCTACCAGGAGCATAAAAACCAGGCCGATCCAGTTGTTCGCCGGTTTGGCGCCCGCGAAGCAGACCAACAACAATACCGCAACCACCGCCATTGCCGTAATCAGTCCGGCGTGACGCGGCCATCGCGTCCGAGCCGCAGTCTTCGCGGGCAAACTCGCCACAACCCGCGCCGCGAAGTCCCGCGGAATCTCAACTTCAGGCTTTATGTCGAGCATCACCGTCAAGGACACATCCAGGCAGACATCGCATTCCTCAAGGTGCGCAGAATCCTCCGCTGTCAGCTCCCGCTCCCCGCGCAGCGTCCGTTGCAAAGCCTCGCAATTCACACCGTTGTCGCGCATATTACCCGTCCTTCCCGAAGCCGTTCCTTCAATTTCTTCCGCCCTCTGTGCAGATGCGTCCGCACCGTATTCAGTGGCAGACTCAGGACCGCCGCAATCTGCTCGTACGTCGATTCCTCCTGATGGAACATCACAATCACCTGGCGCTCCACCTCGCTCAGCTCGCCCAGTGCGCGTTCAAGACCAGCCATCATCTGCTTGCGGTTCAGAATCTGTTCTGCATCGCCTTCCCCACCCGGCAGCCGATCCTCCCAACCCGCGTCCGGATCGTCGAACGACGTATGGCCCTGTTCCTTTTTCCGCCGCTTCCACTCATCCTGCGCCACGTTCAGAGTGATGCGGTAGAGATAGGTGGTCATCTTCGCATCGCCACGAAAACTCTCCATGCCGCGATACAGGCGCACAAACACCTCCTGCGCCAGGTCCTCCACGTGCTCGCGGCTGCCCGTCAGCCGAACGAGAGTGCGAAAAACGAACCCCTGGTGCTCGCGAATCACATCTTCGAATTGAAGTTCCTCGTGCAAGATGACTCAGACCGTAGTTTCCTCCGAAAGTTTCACTCTGTCTCCTGAAACTTTTCTCGACGCCCCCGGTCTAAGGCTCCCGTAAAGTCAGGAGGATTCACATGGACCACTGGGCATCTAGTCCCTTCGTCATTCCCGTCGCCGCATTCGCGATGGTTCTGGGCATCATCATCGTCAACACGATTTCCGGTTATCACACCCGCAGGCTGCAGAGCGAGGAACGCATGGCCGCCATCGCCAAGGGCCTGCCCATCCCTGAGCCGTCTCCGGAACCGATCCCGGTCGTCGATCAGCACAGGCGCGCCCGCGGACTGCGTACCGGGGGCATCGTCTGCACCGCTGTCGGGGTCGGCCTGGCACTCTTCGGTTTCGCGCTTACCTGGATCGTCGGAGACCACGACGTTCTCGCGGTCTCCGCCTCGGGCATCATTCCGCTGGCTGTCGGCATCGGCCTGCTCGTCGACTATGCCTTCCAGATACGAGATCTGGCACAGCAACAGGCGAGATAAGCCGCGTGAACCACAACACATGTACCCGCCTTGGCAAAGCTAAGGCGGGGTCGTCACTGGGAGAAGACGTCTTAGGTTGTGTTCTGCTAGTCCGACTTGGGACGAGGGTTAATGTCTGTTAACTGAGTCGATTCCCACGGCAACGAGAGGAATAATCCTCCTTCGACCGCCCTACACTCGGCTCAGCCAGGTAGTGCCTGGTTATGAAGCCGTGGGGATTGTGATGAAGCCCTCGATGTTCAAGGTAACAATCTTTGCTATCTGTGTTGTGTCTGCGTTTGGCAGCTTGAGCGCGCAGAAGCCTGTGTGGCAGTCATCGCCAGGACATACGCAAGTGCCGATATGGCCGGGGGCGGTACACGATCCACAGCCTGTCGCGGGGCCGGAGTTCGTGGAGACCGATCCGAAGTTCCTGATTGCCGGGAAGCCGGTGGTGGGAATAAGCAACGTCACGCAGCCTACGATGACGGTCTATTCGCCAAAGGGGAACAATACGGGCGCAGCCGTAGTCGTCTTCCCTGGTGGAGGCTATCAGGGTCTGGCCATCGATCTTGAAGGCACGGAGGTCTGTGATTGGCTAACGCCCAGGGGGATCACCTGTGTGCTGTTGAAATACCGCGTCACGGATGTGGGGCCGTATCCGAAATCAGGGCCGTATCCGGAATCGCCGATGGCGTTGGAAGATGCGCAGAGGACAGTCGGGCTGGTGCGCTTTCACGCGGCGGAGTGGCACATCGATCCGCACAAGATCGGGGTGCTTGGGTTCTCGGCAGGCGGGCATCTGTCGGCAGCGATCAGCACTCACTTCGCGAAGCGTTTGTATCCGGCTGTCGATGCCGCTGACAAAGAAAGCTGCCGGCCGGACTTTGCAGTGGCTATCTATCCGGGACATCTTTCACTTTCCGCGGCGGAGTGGGATGCGAAGCAAGGCACCAAAAAGTTTGTGGTTCCTCATCCGGCGACTGCCGACAAAGAGCTCAGTCTGAATCCCGAGATTCCAGTCACCCGCCAGACGCCGCCTACGTTTTTGCTGCAGGCTGAGGATGACCACGTAGACGACGTACACGACTCGCTCGCTTACTACATTGCGCTGACGAAGGCTGGGGTTCCCGTGGAGATGCATTTGTATGCGCAGGGCGGCCACGCCTTTGGTCTGCGGCGCACAAATCTTCCGATTACCGCATGGCCTCAGCTGGTGGAGACATGGCTGGGGACGATTGGGATGATTGCGGAATAGGTTCTGCCTTCTCTTGCCGGCAACGGTATTCGAAATGCCACGAAACCGGAGGCCCGGCCCCCTACGCCCTGCGGCCTACGCCATGCCTTGCCCCATACCACCCCAATCCCGCCACCAGATACGCAAGATACACATACGGCAACAATGCATAGGGCCCCGTGGGCACCGGGTACACGCTCCCAACCAGCGCCAAGACCATCGCCACCGTCCCGGCTCCCGACAACACGATCACGCCGGCCGAAATACGTTCCACCCGCCGCAGGTGCAGCGGCAGGGCAATGCACACCAGCGCATATACCGTGATGAACCCATACGTCGCCAGTGCTCCCATCCATCCGTAGATGTCCAGGCTGCTCACGCCCTTCATCGCCAGCACCACCGCAGGCAGCAACGACGCAAGCGCCGTGACGACGACAGCCCTGTGCGGAGTCTCGTTCTTCGCATGCGTTGAGGACAAGCCCTGCGGCGCCAGCCCCCTGTGCGACATCAGCATCAGTACCCGCGAGGCCGCTGTGATGCACGCCAGCGTGCATGCAAACAGGCTGACCATCGCACCGACATCCACTAATGTCCCTAGCGCGTTCGCGCCTACCAGCTCCGCCATCACATGCAGCGGAGCCGCCGCCTGATCCAGCCTCTGCGCGGCGCCGCGAAAGCCCAGGACCTGTGTATACGCGCTCAGCACAAAGAACGCGCCGCAGCCCAGTGCGCACTGTAGCACCGCTCGCGGGATCGTCTTCAGCGGCTCCCGCGCCTCTGCTCCCAGCGTGGTCGCCGACTCAAATCCCACAAAGCTGAACAGCGCCAGCACCAGTCCCAGCCTGACTCCCGATCCCGTTACACCCTTCAGTCGCAGCTGATCCCGGTCAAGGTGCAGCCCGTGCTTCCACAGCGTCAGCGCCAGGATCGCCACGATGCACGTAACCGATGCCGCTTCCATCCACAGCATGGTCTCGGCTGACACCTTGATATCCCTGTAGGCCATTGCTCCCGACGCCACCACGGCCACAGTAATCAGCAGCGTCGGAGATAACCTAACTCCCAGGAACGCATTCAGCAGCACATTGGCATAGCTGAAGAATCCCGCCGCTACCGACGCCGCAGTCGCCACATAGGCCAGCAGCAGAGCCCATCCCGCCACACTCGCAGCCCATCCGGGCAGCGACTGCGTCGTATATACAAACAGAGATCCTGGTGAGGCCGATCTCCGTGCGAAGCACCCGATCACCAGTCCCACCAGCGTCACCGCCAGGGTTGCGAAGATGTACACCAGCCACGTGCCGTTTCCCGCCAGTGCAAACACGAGCGGAATCGTCATCGCTGGCGTGGCCGTCGGCGCAATCGCCGAAACCGACTGTGCCAGCGTCTCCCACGGACCCAACACCTGTCTGCGCAACCCATAGCCCGATCCCGGCCCCGCCTCTTCAGCAGGAGTAATGAATAGCGGTACAGTCTCTGGCGGCAAATCCAGGGCTCCTATGAATCGGGTCAATTTGGCTATCGAGTGGAAGCTCCAGTCTGCTTGCCGCCCGCCCACAAGTCAACCGCAAATAGCTGCCTCGCATCTCCCTGTTTCCAGAAAGACGAACACTTCGGCTCTAGCCACCGTCTTTGCGTGTGAATGTCATTGGAGCAAGCTGCACCAGGGAGCCCGCACGGTTGGCCAGTAACGAGGACGAGGAATTCGAAGGGCTCGTCAAACGCCAGTCACATTTCGTCTTTCGCGTAGCCTACGCCATCCTGCGCAACAGCCACGATGCCGAGGACACCGTACAGGAGACCTTCTTGAAGCTCTATCGCAGCCAGGCATGGAAAAGGATAGAAGACGAGCGAGCATTTCTCGCGCGCGTTGCCTGGCGGATGGCCGCCGACCGGCTTCCCAAAAAGCAGCCAGCCTATGCCGAGCCGGAATCCGAACCACTCTCGACGGCGCCTACCCCAGAGCAGGAGGTCATCGCCGCCAACCGGCACGCCTCCATTCATCGCATGATCGATGCCCTCCCCGAAGAACTTCGTCAGCCGCTGGCCCTCTCCGCCATCGATGAGATGAACTCACGCGAGATCGCCCTGATCCTCGGTATTCCCGAGGGCACTGTTCGCACCCGCATCATGCGGGCGCGGCAGATTCTGAAACAAAAGCTGGCCGGGCTGACGGAGAAACGCTATGCGAGATGATGCAATGAAAGATCGGGACGATCTCGACATCCTGCTCGACGCGGCGCTTGCTACCTATGCCGATCCCGGCCCCCCCCCTGGTTTGACCAGCCGGATAATCGCTTCGGCCCACGGCATCGACAGCCGCCGGCGTCCAGTGACGTGGCTGCCTTGGGCCGTTCCCACACTCGCTGCTCTGGTGATCGTGGCCTTCTTCGCACGACACACCCTTACGCATCGCACTGCGTTGCCGCCCGTTGCACAGCTTTCTCCCCGGCCTTCTGTGCACGTGCTGACGAAGCCTGATCCGGCCATTGCAATACAACAGACCGCAGTACGCTCGAATTCGCCGCGAACCGTGAAAACCATGTATGTCGCAAATCCCCAGCAACCGCTGCCTCGACTTGAAGTCTTTCCTACGCCCACCCATCTTACTTCCGAAGAGCAGGCCCTCGTTGGCCTGGCGAATCGCAATCTAGGAGATATCACACAATCGTTCGCCAGAAATCAGACACAGCCTGTCGAGCCGCTCCGTATCGCAGCCATCCAGATTCCACCCCTCAACCCGCCGGACAACGGCAATTAAGGAGCACACAATGCGTAAGTCCGCCTTCATCAGCTCTACCCTGTTCCTGCTCAACCTCGCATCCTTCGTCGCGCCCGCTATGCCGCAGGATGCCAAAGATCAAGGGCCAACAACTCCAGAAGCCAGGACCCAGCCTGCCGATGTCCATTACTATCGTCTCGAATTCGTCCTCAAAGAGCTCGGCGATGACGGCAGGGTCGTCAACAGCCGCACCTATCACACCAGCGTCTCGACCGACGGCAAGAATTCTTCTCTGCGCATTGGCACAAAGATCCCTGTACGAAGCAACGAAAAGGGAGAGATCAACTACACCGATGTCGGTGTCAATATTGACTCCGCCTTACTACGGGAGACCGCGCAAGGACTGGCCCTGCAGATCAGTGGGGATGTGCGCAGCCTTGCCAACCCGTCCAGTGCCGGCGAAACCTCAGCTCCCATCATCCGCCAGAATTTCTGGAGTTTGATCACAGCCGTCCCGATCGGA
Organism: Silvibacterium sp.; assembly: GCA_049588475.1. Lineage (GTDB taxonomy): Bacteria > Acidobacteriota > Terriglobia > Terriglobales > Acidobacteriaceae > Silvibacterium. Next base: position 12,715 of record JBAVYX010000484.1, read on the forward strand.
AAACCCACTGTCGTCTTCTCCTCAGACAACCTTGAAAACAAAGGCCGGATGCAGGTAGAGGTCACTGCCACCCCGATTCACTGAGCAGGTTGTCTATACCTTATTGTTATGAATCCCCACGCCATGCTCGCCGTCGCCATCGCTGAAGCCCGCCTCGGCCTCGCCGAAGGTGGCATCCCCATCGGAGCTGCTATCTTCCGCGACGACGGCATGCTCCTCGGTTCGGGACACAACCGCCGCGTCCAGCACAACGACCCCTCCGCCCATGGAGAGACCGACGCCTTCCGCAACGCCGGCCGCCAGCGCTCTTATCGTGGCCTCATCATGGTCACCACGCTCGCTCCTTGCTGGTACTGCACCGGCCTCATTCGTCAGTTCGGATTCCGAACCGTCATCATTGGCGAGAGCCAGACCTTCGAGGGAGGCATTCACTGGCTCCGCGAGAACGGCATCGAGGTCCATGACCTAGCCAACCCCGAATGCATCCAACTCCTGGCTGACTACATAAATGCCAAACCGGAAGTCTGGAACGAAGACATCGGCCAAGAATGAGCCTTAATCGTGCATTGCAATGCCGTCGTGCGAACCGCCGCCGCGCCAACGTCTCTCATCTCGAGATTATTTATCAGTGGTGGATACATTTCCCGATTCCGCAAAATGCAGCTTCGACTCCACTCTCCTGATGGTTGGATTGAAGCACCCTCCGCGATTGTCGTCGCAAAGATTGTTCGCGATAATCAGCCCCGCCACTCCCGCTTCCACATTCACGCCATAAAGCTGGTTCTCGTTGTCATTGAAGGTATTGCCGATGGTGTCGCCTACGATCTGCACCGTGTGTGCCGGAGCAGTAATGTGAACGCCACTGTACACGGCCGCGCCGCACTGCTTGCAGTAGCCGTTGCCGGTGATCAGGTCCCCCTCGATCTGCAGGTTGTTCACACCCTTTCCGTCGACGAGGATTCCATCGCCGGAATTGGAGCGAATCTTCGACCCGCCTCCAATATGAATATTCACTCCTCCAGCGATCTCGATACCTGCCACACCTGGAACCACCGTTGCGCCGCATGCTCCCGAGCCGCTGGACCAGGAATTGAGAAACGTGGCTCCGATCATCGACGAACCCAGGGTCGAATCGAAAAGCCAGCCCGATCCCGTCGAGCAGTCCGCTTGAAAATTGTTGGCGAAAATCCACGTCGGTGCGCCGCCCGTAAGAGTGTTCTGCACCACCAGCCCGTGCAGTCCGGCGTTGCCGCCCAGAAAGTCGTTGATGTTCGTTCCGCCTGCTGCTGAATCAATGACAAGTATTCTGCTCGAATCATTATGAGGGGAGCCATAAGCCGTCACATGGTTCAGAAAAGTGTCGTTTGCATGATCAACCTGCACCCCGATTCCCACGAAATTCACCAGCCGCGAATCATCCAGGTGAGCGTCCTCCGTATCCCGACCTGAGATCTGAACAAGCGTCGTTTCCCTCCCACCCCCATTCACCGTGATCTGGTTAGCGTGATCGCTATAACCTCCCATCAGCACCCCGCCCGCCGCCGATGATCCCAGCCGCAGACCGCAGCCCAGCAGGGTGTCCCCACGTCCGTTCATCGTCACCGCGATGCCTGTCCCCGTGTAATTCAACTGGGTGGCAGACGCGCTTTCACTGTTGGTTCGCACATACCCGGAAGGCGAGCATTCCACCATCTCCGCGTTGACCATAACGATCGGAGTGGTCAACGAGAGCTGGCCACTCGGCGGAATGACAATGTGGCAAACGCTGCCCCTCGCACACGAAGCCGCAGCCGAATTCACCTGCGCACCGATATCGTCCCCAGGAAATTCCCTCGCGTTCAGCGTTGCAGTAGTTGTGGTCGGCTCGCTGGATTTGGGTAGGGACGGCGAATTTGTTTGACCAAAAGCGGCTATCGAAACTACCGCCATGATACGCACACTGATAAGCACACTCTTTAAGTTCATAATTCACCGAGTGTTCTGAAATTAGCCGCGCCGTGGCTTGCGAAAAAATCGCTGTCAGAACCTGAATTAAAACCAGTGTCCGACAAATCAGAAATAGAAACCTGCCTCTGGCAGGCGTCCGGCTTTCAGTTCGTGAAAAAGATGCCCTATATTGACCTTTTCAAGTTGTGGATTGTTGGTAGCGGGAAGACTTCCGGCAGACCTTTAGCCTTGCAAAGCAAGCTTGCATCAAGGCATCCCTATCCTGGCGGAGAGTATCGCTCACGCGCGTCTGCCACATAAAAATTCGTCTCCAGCCCCTTTGCCACCGGATACGCCAGGAACTCCTCCGCATAATGCCGCTTCTTCTCGAGCAGTAGAAAGATGCCCCAAGCGCCATTGGGCAACAAGCGCGCCATCGGCCTGGCCAAGAACGGCGGAAGCGGATAAAAATTTGCGCCGCCAAATCCCCGCAACTCATAACCGCCCGGAAACACCATCTCAAACATGCGAAGCACGTCGTGTTTCGTATATCCGCGCACGTGGGCCGAGTGATTCTGAATGACCGTCGGCTGTCTCCCGCAGAGCAACAGGAACCGGTTGTGATAGGAAGCGAGGTTCGGCACACCAATCACGAGATGCCCGCCCACACGTAAAGCTCTGCTGACCTGGTGGAAAATCCAGAAGATCTCCTTCACGTGCTCCAGCACCTGATTGCAGAGAACCACGTCGATGCTTTCATCCGCAAACGGCAACGGATCCTTCTCCAGATCCAGCGCAAAAACCTTGTTATGGACCTTAAGCTTCTCCACATTCGGAGCATAGGCCTCGACCGCGAACCGCTCCGCCGCCGGACATACCTCCTCAGCCAGCGCAAGATCCTCGCCATCACCTGCGCCCAGGTCAACCACATTCTCGAACGGAGCTACCTGCCTCAGAAACCGGTCAATGTGGTTCCGGCCATAATTCAACCGCCTGTCAATCATTAATCAACTGTGCCCCAAAAGTGTCGGATTTTCAGACGTGGGTTCCCTTCACACCCTACACCCTGAATCCTGATTCGGCCTGCTTTATCCCGAGCCCTGAGGTGTCCTCTCCCCCGAAAATACTTGACCGACGGAGTACTATCCGAAAACCGAGACGCTGTTTTGTCGTCATTTCGAGTTCGATACTCATCGCAGGCCGCTATCGCGTAACAACACCTGTCAAATCAGTTGTATATCTAACTGTATGCGGCAGTGTCGGTCGTGCCGGCTCCGGGAGGGAAGCTCATGGATGAAATGGATGAACACACTCCGTTACACTTTGTCTTTTACTTCGCAGCGACACCTGAAAAGGTTTGGGAGGGGTTTGTCTCTCCAGAATCGAACCGCGTCATCTTCATGGGCGCCGAACTTCAGATTGATCTCAGGCCCGGCGGCCCCATGAACTTCGTCGGCCCGGGGAGCGACGGCAAGCTCACGACCTATGTTCGCGGCGAAATCCTGGAAGTTGAGCCGCCCAAGCTCCTCAGGTATACCTTCGCAATGGGCCAGTTTGGAAAGAGCTCACGCATCACCCTGGAGCTCACTCCTGAATCGGAGGCAACGAAAGTCGTCGTCACTCACGATCATTGGGAACCGGACGATCAGCTAACCTATGCTTCCTGTGCAGATGGCTGGCCGCGCATTCTCTCCCGGCTTAAGACTCTGATCGAAACTGGAAAAACCTTCAAACCTCACTGAGGCCGGTGTGGCCCACTCAAGGACAACCCTAATATTAGCTTCGGGAGAAGTCAGGGATGCGCGGCGATCAGCAGCAAAACGTGCTCGGGAATCACTCTGGTCGTGTCAGCAGGGACTGGTCACGTATTTCACAATCGGCTTACGCACTCTTTGCAAGTTGCTCAAGTAGGTCACGCTCACTATTTCTGAGGGACGGTTATTGACTTGGCCGAGAATTATCATCAATCCGGTATACTTGAAATAGGAGAAGATCCGGGCTGCAATCGCGGCTCGGGTCTTTGCTTTTTCGGGCGATCCGTTTGGAACAGCCACCAAATCCATTATTCTAAGTCTTTCATTTTCTATAAGGTACCCGTAAATCAAGTGTTATGAATTAACTAGCGGCAACCTCTAGGCTAAACCTCATGGAATGAATGAGTACCGATTTCAAGGGGAGGGGGAAGGGGTACCCCTCCAGTGGGTTCCCGAATGGCGAAGGTCGGGATCAACGGCCGTGTTCTTCGAGATACTTCTCAACCTCGAGAGCCGCCATGCAACCTGATCCGGCAGCGGTGACCGCCTGCCGGTAGCGCCGGTCCTGGACGTCTCCGCAAGCGAAGACGCCTGGAACGCGAGTGAAGACCTGGTTGTGGGTCTTGATGTAGCCGTCGTCATCAAGGTCGATCTGGCCCTTGAACATGCCGGCGTTGGGGATGTGGCCGATGCCGAGGAAGAGTCCGCTGACCGGCAGGGTAGACTCGGTGCCGGTCACCGTGTCGCGCAACCGCAAGCCGGTAACGTCCTTCTGCTCGACGCCAAGGACCTCCTCAACCGCAGTGTTGGTCCGAAAAACAATGTTGGGGTGCGCCATCGCCCGCTCCAGCATGATGCGCGAGGCGCGGAAGTACTCGCGCCGGTGGAGCAGCGTGACTTTGGTGGCAAAGCGCGTCAGGAAGAGCGCCTCCTCCATGGCTGAATCGCCGCCGCCGACTACGGCAATCTCCTTGCCGGAGAAGAAGAAGCCGTCGCAGGTGGCGCAGGAACTGACGCCATGGCCGATGAGCGCCTGCTCTGAAGGCAGGCCGAGCCAGCGCGCCGATGCGCCGCTGGCGATAATGAGAGTGCGAGTGTGGATGGTCTCGCTACCAACCAGAAGGACAAACGGGTGCTTTGAAAGATCCGCTGAGGCCAGATGCCCCACGTGGAGCTCCGCGCCAAAACGCGCTGCCTGCTGCTTCATGTTCTCGATCAGCTGCGGACCTTGAATGCCCTCCGGCCAGCCGGGGAAGTTCTCGACCAGGGTGGTGATGGAGAGCTGTCCGCCCGGCTCATGGCCCTCGATGACAAGCGGCTTGAGGTTGGCGCGCGCCGCGTAAATAGCGGCGGTCAGTCCGGCGCAGCCGGAGCCGAGGATGACGGTGTCGCGAGCAGTGTCTGTCATAAGATGCCGTTCTCGATTGTACCTGCTGTGGGCGCGCGGCCGGCACTCACAGGAATAAGATGTTCCTATGGCGAATTTGGCTCTTGTATATGGTCTGCGTCTGCTTCCGGCCGAGGAAGTGGCAGGGGTGGGCGAAGCGCCCATCGAACTGAAGAACGGCAACACCGCCCGAGTCACCATGCACCTTCTCGAAGGCTCACGCGAACAAATTGAACTGCAGCTGCGCCAGAGTATCGACGCCTTCTTCGACTTTTTCCCCGAGATTTAGCGTACCCGCACAAGACACGCATCCGAGCGCAAGGGACGAAGTGTTCCGAAGCGCGGAGCACCGATGAAGCAAGCCGACCTCGACTGGAACGCATTCTCATCGTCCTCCTGCTCGCGATACTCTGCCACATCGCCGGCAGTGATGCTTACGCGGGCGGACTGCGCTGGACTACTAGATCGAGCTACTTCACCTCCTCGGCCAAGGGAAACCCCATCGTCTGGGCGAATAGTCAGGTGGCGTTCTACCTCGATGGAGGGAATCTCAGCGTCGACAGTCAACAGAACTCAGACGGGTACCATCGATCACTTGGTCAGCCTACGCGACTCTTCATCACAGCCGTCACTGGAGAATCAGCGACACTCAACTTCGAACTCGACAAATACCCCTAGCAATTGCCGCTTCGCCACCAGCTTCCGGACAGTGACGGCACTTATCTCGAAATTCCCCTGAATATTCGCCTCAGGAAAGATGAGCCGACACGCAACTCCTTACTACTTTTGCGTGTCACAGTGTATGAGTTGATGCGCTGGGTCGCCGTCGTGGCCGGAACGACAGGTAAATTGGCAACGATCCCGACCGAGTGTAATCTCAAAGTGATGTGCCCGAAAGGTTAGGCTCGAAAATGTATCCAGAATATACCCACGTTTCCTCTTTTTTTGCCGACACGCCTCCACGATCGGATGCGGCCCACACCCGTCATTTCGATATGCGGGGTATCGTCGGAGCTACTTGGAAGTTGGGCCGCCAGGCGCTTGCCTGCGCCCTGATGTATCTGATGATCCCGCTCGGAGTAGCAGACGTATTTGCACAGGATGCGCCACCTCCGCCTCCGGACATGTCCCAGGGACCGGCACCGCAGCAGGCATACAATCCGCTGAGCCCGGACCAACTCGACCAGCTGGTTGCGCCTATCGCACTCTATCCTGACTCCCTGGTCGCGCAGGTTCTGGCTGCGTCGACATTCCCGAACGAAATAGCCGACGCAGATCAGTTTGTGCAATCGCATCCGGGAATTCCTCCCGATCAGGCGGGACAGATGGTGGATAGCCTGAACTGGGACCCCAGTGTCAAGGCGCTGATTGCGTTTCCTTCGGTACTATCTAACCTCGATAAGAACCAGGACTGGACGAGCCAGCTCGGCAATGCATATTACAACCAACCACAGGATGTTATGTCGGCCGTACAGGTGATGCGCCAGCGGGCCTATGCCGCAGGAAATCTAAGGAGTAATCAGCAACTGGCTGTTACTTACCAGCCCAGCAATATTGTGATCGTACCTGCCAATCCGCAGGTGGTTTATGTGCCTTACTATAACCCTTGGGTTGTCTATGGTGCTCCGGTTGTGGCGTGGGGCGGATATTTTCCACCGCCTGCTCCTCCAGGATTCGCCTTTGGTGTGGGTCTGGCGATTGGATTCGGCGTTGGAATCGCCGTTGCCTCCTGGAACCATTGGGGATGGGGATGGCATAACTGGGGATGCGGATGGGGCAGCCACAGTACGGTTGTGTACAACCGCAATGTGTATGTGTCGCGCAGCGTAACGGTCATCAATCACGGCTACTACGGCGGGTTTGATCGCAACGTGGCCGCTCGCAGCTATAACCGCAATGTGGCTATGACCGCACCCAATTATCGCCCTGGATATAACGGTACCTATGCCCGTTCGGCAACCTACAATAATAGCTATAACAGGACAGTCACCAATAACGTCACCCGAAACGTCACCAATAACAACATCAACCGGAACGTCACCAATAATAACGTCAGTCGGAACGTCACCAACAATAACGTCAACCGGACTAACACCAACAACAATTACAATCGCGGCACCACGAATAACAATTACAATCGTCCAGGCACAAGTCCGACCGCGAACAATAACTACAACCGTCCCGGGACAAACACCAGTAATACTAACCGGCCGCCTGCCGCGAACAACAATAACAACTACCATCCTGCGGCTAATAACAATTATGCTCGGCCGGCGACCAACAACAGCTATCATCCGCCGGCGAACAATAACGCGAGGCCGGCGACCAACAACAACTATCATCCGCCGCAGAACAACAGTCATCCGGCTCCACAAAGCCACCCTGCGGCACAGAGCCATCCACAGTCTCACCCGAACGGTGGTGAGCATCCTAACGAGCACCCCAAGGGCAGGTAGGAACCCGGTTTTAGCCCGACAAGGGATGGAGCACAACGCTCCATCCCTTGTCATTTGTGCGATTGAGCTGCATCCCTCCGAATAGTCCAGCGGTAGTGAGAGTTCTCCGACAGATTGGGCCGGTAGGCGGCCTTGGTGAGGAGGACCTAAGACCAAGGCAAAGGCTGGCTATCAGGATTCCTCACCCTCTAGAAAGATGTCGCCCCTGACATCCCCATCCTCAGACAAGGTAAGTCCGAGTACGCGAAGCTGCAATGGCCCGAGGAGCTGCACCCTTTAGTTTCGCGGATGGGGCACCTGGCCCACTCAAGCCTTGGCTTGGCTTGAGTGCGGTAGCTCCAGACGCTAAGGGAAGACTCAAGTGCTTCGACCCAATCCGGACAAACTCATTTCGTCACGTTTTGTTGTTATCATCCCGGCCATCGCTGCCCTTGGGGCGAAGTCTCTTATTCCTATTTGGTCCCGATGAACCCATTGGCAAGAAGCCAGCCTTGAAAGAGATCAGGCCAGGTGCTTACATTTCCGGTATTGGTTTTGCGTATGCCGAAACCGTGTCCTACCCCAGCAAAAATGTGCAATTCCGCCGACACTCCGGCTCGTTTCATCTGCAGGTAAAGTTGTGGCAGGTCTTCGGAGATATCCTGGCGATCATTCGCACCACAGGCGAGAAATGCCGCGGGAGTCTCCTTAGAGAGATGCAGGTCGTGAGGAATTGCCGGATAGAGAAGCGCCTGAAACGCAGGTCTCGAACTCTGTCGATCGATGGGATCAGTCGCCGTCTGATTGCCCGCGTCGAAACGATCGCCAGCCAGCGCTGCCAGTTCTCCTCCCGCGGAAAATCCGATTACGCCGATGCGATCTGGATGGATGCTCCACTCAGATGCGCGGCTGCGTATGAGACGGAGAGCGCGCTGGACATCCTGCAACTCAGTGCCTTCGACGGTATAAGTGGAACCGGGCTCGCGTGCGAGCCGGTACGTAAGCACAAAGGCTGCGATCCCATGGCCACTCAGCCATTCTGCAACTGCATAGCCTTCATGATCCATCCACAACTCGTGATGCCCACCGCCGGGAATGACGAGAATCGCTGCTTCAGTTGCCGTGCCTGGCGGCGGAAGATACACGGTAATTGAAGGTCGATGAACACTCGAAATGACGTGATCGCCCTCGGGAGTGATCCTCACCGCCTCTGGCGGAGCATTAGCGGCAGCTCCGGGCGCGCCATTTGGCCACAGAAAGATGGCCGGATGTTGAGCTGCGGCCAATGCACAGGATGTAAGCAGAACGGCTGCCAGGCATGCGATCCAACGCAAAGATACTTTGCTATGCATTCGCACCTCGATATTTTCGTGCGTTTATCAGAACACAATTTTGAGGACGCTCCGAATTCCTCCGTGCGGTGAAGGGCAAATTATCCGCAAATATTCCCCAACCTGCCGCCACCGACCGACATCTGAAAGGCTGAGGTTTTCTTTCCATGCGAACTGATATGGTTCCGGGCGCAATCTTCCCCGACTACGAACTTACCGACCACACTGCGACGCGCCGCAAGCTCTCCGCCCTGCAGGGCCAGCATCCAATGGTCCTGGTGCTCAGCCGGGGAGGCTTCTGCCCCAAGGATCGCCGTCAGGCCGAAGGGCTCGTCCAACTCCATCGTGAGCTCGCGGTTTCCTACTGCCGGCTGGTAACCATCAGCACCGACAACATCACCCTGACCAACGAGTATCGCACCGGTGTGGGCGCTTACTGGCCTTTCCTGTCGGATGCCGGACGCGTCGTGCAGAAGGACCTTGATATTGCCGAGTACACCGATCCGAAGAACAATCCGATGATCCCGCATGTCATCGTGCTTGAACCCGGCCTTGTCATCTACAAGATTTACAATGGTTATTGGTTCCTCGGACGCCCGACTCTGGAAGAGCTTCGCCAGGACCTCCGCGCTGTAACGATGAAGTGCCGTCCCGATTGGGACATCACGACTCCGAATCTCAGAGCCGCATGGAAGGAGGGCCGGAAAGACCTTTTCTATCCTTACGGCAAGACATACGCGCAGACTCTCGGTGAGCAGGACTGAAAACGCGACGGCGTGGCCAGCGGGATCAACGAGAGGCTGCGGCTGCGACCTCCCGGGCGCCAATCCACCCCGGATCAATGCCGCAAGGGCACGTGCTATTTGACTCTCGATCCGCAGCAGCCCCGACAGCGCATTTCTACGACTCCCGAAGAATTAGCGGGCTGGGGTTGTCGCTATTAGTAGCATTTACTTGCTGCGGGGTCATGTCCTGCAGCGCGGACACGATCATCGCGCACGATTGACGTGGAGAAGATCGCTGACGCCCCATGCCATCTCCACAGAGTCGTCTTCGACCTGGGTCTCCGCCAAGACTTCCTCCAATTGCTGTTGCCAAGACGACAATTGAAACCCGAATGTCGTGAAGAATTTCTTGCAGGAGAGAAGCGAATTTTTCGGCCGCCGCGCAGAAGAAGGGTTTTCTGCCGTCAAGATCGGAATGACGTTGGGTTTCTCCCGTTGAAATGTGGCGGACAGGATAGCCGAGGCGAATCCGTGCCATGAGGTCGCTCCCGCCGCAGTCAGGTGGTAGATTCCGGTGGGAAAGTGCGTCTTCCGAGAGTTGGCATACATGCGAACCAGCCTCTCCGTGGCGCGGGCTACTGATTTTGCCGAAGTTGGCGCCCCAACATGGTCGCTTGCGACCTGCAGCTCGTCACTCTGTGTTGCCAGCCGAAGAATTGAGCACAGAAAACTCTCACCCTGCGTGCTATAGATCCAACCCACACGGAGGATCAGGGCCCGGGCAAAACTCGAAGCAATTCCTTCCTCCCCGGCCACTTTGGAAGCCCCATACACGTTCAGCGGCGATGTCGGATCCGTTTCCGTGTACGGTTCCGTCTTGCTGCCATCGAAGACGTGGTCCGTTGAATAGTGGATAAGGAGGGAGTCGAGCCGGTGAGCTTCTTCAGCCAATATCACCGGAGCAATCGCATTGATCGCGAAACATGCGTCCCAGTTTCGTTCCGCGGCATCGACATCGCTGAAAGCAGTTGCATTCACGATGACGTTCGGCTTCGCGTCCCGCACGAATTGGCGTATTTCCTGCTCATTGGTCAGATCGAGTTCCCGGCTTCCGGTCGAAATGACTTCAGCCGCGCCCTTGCCGAGCTTACGGAACTCTGTGCCCAACTGCCCATTTGAGCCAGTCAATAAAATACGCATTACTTTATGCCCCAGTAACTCGCAAGGGATCGAGCCCTGAATATGAATAGTGAATCGATTGAGGAGTCTTCAACTGGGGGTCGCGCAATGGTTTCCAGCGGATTTAGAGAGCTGATGGCGCGAGCCCTCTGGTTCTCGAGTGTGCCTCCTGCGCTATGATCCTGTGCCGCGCAGAACTACCTCCGCGGTCCGTACCAGAATTTTCAGATCCATCCAGAAATTCCAGTTCTCAACGTACGCTAGGTCGAGTGCCACGTACTGATCGAACGATGGATCATGCCTTGCGCGCACCTGCCAAAGGCCCGTGAGGCCAGGCAGCACTTCAAGCCGGCGATAGTGCTTCAGCTCGTAGCGCGCGACTTCGGTTGCCAGCGGTGGACGAGGTCCCACCAGGCTCATATCGCCCCAGAGGACATTAAAGAGCTGCGGCAATTCGTCGAGACTGAACTTCCGCAGAATTCTACCCAAGGGCGTCACGCGAGGATCGTTCTTGATCTTAAAGAGTATGCCGTCCCGCTCATTCGATGACGCCAGGGACGCTTTCAAGCGATCCGCGCCCACCTTCATGGTTCTGAACTTCCAGAGTCGAAATACCCTGCCCTTCTTCCCGATCCGGTCGGAGACATAAAAAGCGGGACCTGGCGAGGTGAGCTTGATAGCTATGCCTATCACCAGAAAGAGAGGGGCAAGAAAGATCAACAGCAGGAGCGAAAGAACGGTATCGACAACCCGTTTGAGCAGGCAGGCGAGAGCCTTGTCATCCCGCCGATGAATGGCCATAACGGGAAAGTCTCCCAAGTAAAAAATGGGCGTCTCCGGAGCCATGTCTTCATAAAGGCCGGGGATAGCGAGGATCTCCACATCCAAATCCCTCGCCATCTCAACCAATTCCACTACCTGAGATGTGTCGCAACTCCCGGCGATAATGACCTCATCGATGAAGTGCTGGCGGACCAGAGAGCGAAGCTGGTGCAGGTTTCCGATTGCTTCTTTCGATTCGTCGTGCGCGGAAGTGTCTCCGGGAAGCTCGACGAAGCCCTTGAAGACACGCCCCAGGCGGCGATTCTTGAATATCTGCTTTCGCACGGCTTCGCCAACATGGCTGCCGCCCAGAATGAGGACGTTCTTCGTTCCCAGCCCCTTCTCGTAATTCCGATGCGAGGAGTAGCGCCACAACCCGCGCGACATGCAGAGAAACGCTGTTGAGAAGCCAACCAGGGAAATGACAACGGATCTGGGAACGGTCGCGTTGTGGGTCATATACATCGCGCCGCACAGCAAGAGTCCGGCGTTGAGACAGGCCTGCACTGTCCGGCGCTGCTCGTGAAGTATGGACTGCGTCTGGAGCCGGCCATAGAGGCCGTCGTGCGAGTTCAGTACCAGGAGCACCGCGATGAACCACACCAGGTAGCCAATCTCCAGCACTGCTGGGCCGCCTGAGAGCAACTGTTGCAGGCTGCCCCAGTTTCCACGCGTTTGACCGAGGCTGAGATGAAGCGCCAGGTACAGTGCCACCATAACTGCAACCACGTCCGAAACCATCATCAGTGCGGCTGTGACCGAGGATTGGCTTGCCGACCGCTTCTTGACAAATACTGAACTGCCGGTGGTCGCTCTCCCTGAGGAGGGCTCGACGACCTTTGGACCGAAGACAGAAGTGACTCCTAAATTTGCGCCCATTGATATGGTGTCCCCACCGTAAATACTTCCGAGTCCTATGCTCGAGATAAAGACTCAAAGAGAGATAGCCGAGGCTATCCAGCGTGCCATCGCATGGGGGTCGCTTCGCCAGGAGGAAGCAGAGCGATATGCGGGATTTCCGAAGTCCGGGCCCACAACCCTGACGGTTGCCTGCGACACCGACGTTCGATATGAGGCAACGATTCGGCCAGGCTTCACAAATGCCACTCGATAAATGGAGTGGCGCTACCAAAGGGCTGATGAAATGTCTCTGAACTACTGAACGAAACCAAAATCAGGGCAAAAGCAAATCAAATCAGCGTTACAACATCTCGTTTCACATGAAGCTTCCAACGCCTTCTTAGTAGATCTTTAAGCAGCTTCTATACTGACTCGTTGAAGTTAACAGGTGCGGTCTGTATGCCACCATCCCCAAATGGTAATCTTTTAAAAATTAGTAGGAACTCCAGGAAAGGTTACCTTTACACATTACCAATAGGGTAGGGGAATAGCGGCGACCCTTGACCCGCCGCGACACTGATCGTCGATAATCCCTGCATGACCGAATCTGATCACGGAGCGCGCAATACGCTCGACTCGCTGATACGCGACTTCCGTTATGGCATCCGGACGCTGGCGCGCACGCCGGGATTCTCCCTGTTAGCCATCTTCGTCATGGCGCTTGGCATCGGCTCTACCGTTGCTCTTTTCACGGTCGTGTTTTCCGTCCTGCTGAAGCCGCTGCCCCTTCCTGACGCCGACCGCCTGGTCATGCTGTACGAGGCTGACACCAAGCTCAAGTTCAACGACAACACTGTCGCCGGAGGCACGTTCCACAGCTGGGATCAGCAGAACAGAACGTTTGAGCACATCGCCATCAGCACGGAGGATGACTACAATCTCTCGTCCAACGGCGGCCAGCTCCCCGAACGTATTCGGGCGCAGATAAGCTCCTGGGCTGCGCTGCCACTGCTGGGTGTGCAACCCGCGTACGGCCGGCTTTTCACGGCCGAAGATGACAAGCCCGGAGCGAATGAATCCACCGTGCTCACCTGGGGATTCTGGAAGCGGCGCTTCGGAGGCAATCCCGACGTCGTCGGCCAAACCATCCTACTCGACTCCAAACCGTTCACAGTGATCGGCATTCTGCCCGCATGGTTCACCTATCCGAATCCGCGTACGCAGTTGTGGACGCCGGTCTATCCTGAAGCACCTGCCCAGATGATGGAATCCCATGACGCGCACAACTTCCACGTCATCGGCAAGCTCAAGTCCGGTGTGCCCTTGTCCGCAGCACAGGCTGATTTGAGCAATATCTCCTCGCAGGTGCGCAAACAGCTGCCCGAGGGTCCTGTTTTCGATGCAGCAAACATCCGTCGCCTGCTCGACTCGGAAACGTATCAGGTCAGGACACTGCTCTATGTGCTCTTTGCGGCTACCGCATGCCTGCTGCTTATCGCCTGCCTGAACATCGCGAATCTGCTCGTTGCCCGCTCTGCCTCACGGCGCAAAGAGTCGGCCATACGCACCGCTCTTGGAGGCAGTAAGGGAAGACTGGTCCGCGAGCGCGTGACGGAAAGCGTTCTGCTGTCGCTCGCCGGGGGCGTGCTCGGCGTCCTCTTCGCTCAGGTGGCGCTACAGTGGCTCGTGCATCGGCGGTCCGACCTGCCGCGCGCCGAATCTATCCATCTCGATTTCACTGCCATCCTGTTCTCCGCAGGCCTAGCCATTCTGTGCGGAGTTGCTGCGGGGCTGGCTCCGGCGTTGGTCGAGGATGAGCAGCAGGTTCTGCGCGCGCTGCAGGAGTCGTCGCGCTCGGTTAGCGGCAGCCGTAGTAGCGTCCGGCTGCGCCGCGCCCTCCTTTCCATTGAAGTAGCGCTCACCGTAGTACTGCTGATTGGCGCAGGGTTGTTTCTGCGCAGCTATCAGCAGCTCCGCGCCGTTGATTTCGGCGTACCCACCGCCAACATTCTAACCATGAGCATTAGCCTGCCCGAGGAGCAGTACAAGGAGGGCGCGAAGAAGGTCGCCTTCTACGAAGAGTTGCTGGAACGTGTGCGCGCCCTGCCCGGCGTGAGCGCGGTGGCCTTAAGCACAGCTCTTCCCGGCCAGGGACACTTTCAGGATGACGCCTTCACCATTCCTGAAAACCCACCGCTGGCCAAGGGACAGTGGCTGGATGCATCAGTGCGCTTTGTCGACCCTAGCTACTTCAAGGCCATGCAAATTCAACTGTTACGCGGTCGATACTTTTCACCCGACGAGCGTCTGCAACGCCGGAAATACGTTATCGTCAGTGAATCATTCGTTCGCCAGTTCCTCTCCGGCCGCGATCCGCTGGGTAAACACGTCGATGACCCGAACAATGGCGAGTTGGGCGAAAAGTCTGTCAGCAACGAGATTGTCGGTGTGGTTGGAGACGTTCGTGAGTATGCGAGATCCGTGGCTCGACCGACTGTCTACTACCCACTTTACGGTGGGTTGCGTGGTGATGTAACGCTGGCTGTCCACACAGCATCCGATCCCCTGAACATGGCGCTTCCGGTAGAGCGCGTAGTTGCGCAATTGGACTCGAATCTGCCGGTCGCCGATATCCTTTCTCTCGATCAGGTGGCAGGCAAATCGACAGCCGCTGCGAGTTTTGACGCAACCTTGCTGCTCGCCTTTGCCACTCTCTCGCTCATTCTCGCCGCTGTCGGACTCTTTGGTGTGCTCTCCTACATTGTTGGCCAGCGCACGGGCGAAATCGGTATCCGCATTGCTTTGGGCGCGCAGCGGGAGCAGGTCCTGCGCCTGATGCTGGCCGATGGCCTGCGCCCCGCCATCTTTGGACTAGTGCTCGGTCTCGTCGCCAGCGCCGCCACCACGCGCCTGATCGGCTCGCTGTTGTATGGAACGCGACCTCTCGATCTCATGGTCTACGTGCTGGTCACAGTGGCATTGCTGGCTGTGGCCATGATCGCCTGCCTGGTGCCCGCCTGGCGCGCCTCGCGTCTCGAGCCCATGCAGGCGCTTCGCACCGAATAGAGAAATCACCACGTGCTCCTCTCGAGTGCGACAATCTAGTCAACCGCACCACCCATGGGGTAGAAACCAGGTGCCGTCGCCGATGCGGTTCTCGGTATCCCGCATGTAGAATGACTTCAGCAAAATGATTAGAGGCTTCTCCACAATTCTTCGCCCCGTTCCCGTTCTGTTGTTTGCGCTTTCCGTTGCCTCGGCTTTTGCGCAAGCTGCGCCTGCCAGTCAGGCTCCGGCCTCTGGCAATCAGGCCCAGCCCGCACGGCCTAATCCGGCGCAAACGCCTCCAGCAACCACGCCCGAACAGGCGCAGCAGAGTGGCGACCAGCAATACACCATCACGCGGCAGGTTAACGAAGTCGATCTGGTCTTTGCCGTGACTGACAGGCGCGGTCGCTTCATCCAGGACCTCAAGCAGAGCGACTTCGCCCTGCTTGACGATCAGAAGGCTCCCGAGCGGGTCTACAGCTTCACCCAGCAGACCAACCTGCCCCTGCGCGTCGGCATTGTGATCGACACCAGCACCTCCATCCGCTCGCGCTTCCAATTCGAGCAGCAGGCTGCGACCGAGTTTCTTCTTCAGATACTGAAGCCTAAGTCGGACAAAGGCTTCGTAATGGGCTTCGATGTAACACCGGACTACAAGCAGGATTGGACCAACAACCTCGACCTGCTCACTACCGGTGTCAGCGCTCTGCGCCCCGGCGGGGGCACCGCGCTTTTCGATGCCGTATATAGCGCCTGCCGTGACAAACTGCTGAACGCCTCGCGTGGGCAGGAGCCGGTTCGCAAGGCCATCGTTCTAGTCTCCGACGGCGATGACAACCAGAGCCACGCTTACCTCGACGATGCCATCAAGGAATGCCAGCGGGCCGAGACGATCGTGTTCACCATCAGCACCAACGTCAGCCCCAGCCGCGACCGCGGCGATGACATTCTGCAGAAGATCGCCGACGCTACGGGCGGCCGTGCCTTCTACCCCAAGCGTATCGAAGAGATGCCTATCAGCTTCCAGAGTATCCAGGACGAGCTCCGCAGCCAGTACGCCCTCGTCTACAAACCGGCAGATTTCAAAGCCGACGGAGCCTTCCGCCCCATCTACCTTTTCTGTCTTGATCGCCGCTATCTGGTGAGCGTGCGTAAGGGGTACTTCGCGCCGAAGTAGGGATGTAGCGGAGAGGCGGGAAGCTAAAGTCCGGGTAGCTAGAAGCGGTCAGCGGTCCCTATTGCTCCAGCATCTCCACTAACTCCGCCTCACCGATCACCTTCACGCCCAGTTCCCGAGCCTTCTCCAGTTTCGTACCTGCCTCGTCGCCGGCGACGACATAGTGCGTTTTCCTGCTTACCGACCCCGACACTCGTCCGCCCGCCGCCTCGATCTTCGCCTTCGCGTCTTCGCGAGACAGATTCGGCAGCGTACCCGTCAGCACAAACGTCATCCCTTCGAACTGCGATGACTTCTTCCGCTTCTCCGCTGTCAAGGTTAGCCCGGCCGCACGCAGTTTCTCGATCAGTTCGCGATTCTTCGCTTCGTCGAAAAATTCTCGGATTGCCTGGGCAACACGTGGACCCACCTCATTCACCCGCTCCAGTTCTTCCGGCGACGCAACCATCAGCGCGTCCATCGAACCAAATTTCTCGGCCAGCAATTGCGCCGTGCGTTCGCCGACAAAGCGAATACCCAGCCCGAAGAGAACGCGGTTCAGCGGCACAGACCTTGACTTTTGGATCTCATGCAAGAGGGCATCCGCCGTCTTCTGCCCGATGCGCTCCAGCGACAACAATTGCTCCTCCGTCAGCGTATAGAGATCGGCAATGCTCTTCACCATTCCACGATTGAGCAGTTGCTCAACGACCGCTTCGCCCAAACCGTCGATGTTCATCACCTTGCGCGCGGAAAAATGCAGCAGACTTTCGAGAAGCCGCGCCGGACAGTCCGCGTTGACACAGCGGTAGTCAACTTCGCCTTCTGTCTTTACGATCTCGCTGCCGCACACCGGACAGTGCGTTGGAAATTCAAACTTCCGATCTCCGCGCGGATGGTCCTTGTCCTCGATTACCTCGACGACCTTCGGAATCACGTCGCCGCCGCGCTCCACCTTCACCCAGTCGCCGATCAGCAGGGCCAGCCGCTCGATCTCGTCGGCGTTATGCAGCGTTGCCCGGCTCACCGTGGTCCCGCCAATGAAAACCGGTGTCAGCACCGCCACAGGAGTGAGCTTACCCGTCCGCCCCACCTGCACCTTGATGTCTTCGACCTTAGTAACGCCCGCACGCGCTGTGAATTTATAAGCCACCGCCCACCGCGGGGCCTTTCCTGTATAGCCCAGCCGCCGCTGAATGTCAGCCGAATCGACCTTGATCACCACACCGTCGATTTCGTAACTGAGATCGGCACGTTTTTCCTCCGCGCGATTCACAAACTCCATCACCCGGTCGATATCTTTGATCGCCTCGCGGTGCGGATTCACGCGAAACCCTGCTTCCGTCAGCGCATCGAGCGCATCGGACTGCTCTTCGAAAAGGTTATCGCCGGTCTCCGTCAGCGCAAAGTACGCGTAGAAATCCAGCCGCCGTCGCGCCACGATATTCGGCTCGAGCGTCCGGATCGTGCCCGCCGCCGCATTGCGCGGATTCACCGCCGGAGAGAGACCCGCGGCCTCGCGCTCCTCATTCATCTGCAAAAATGCAGCAAGCGGCATCACCACTTCCCCGCGGACCTCGAAGGCTGCCGGCAGCTTTGCCTTGGCCAGCTTCGTAGGCGAAATCGACAGCGGGACCGACCGGATGGTCCGCACATTCCCTGTCACATCCTCACCAATCGTGCCGTCTCCGCGCGTCACTCCGCGAATCAGGTACGCGGCGGCGTCCGCCTCGCTGTTGTAATGCAGTGCCATCGACAACCCGTCCAGCTTGTACTCGCACACATACCTGATAACGGCTCCCTCGCCGGCCAGTTCCCGCACACGGCGGTCCCAGTCGCGCAGTCCCGCTTCGCTGTTTACGTTGTCGAGCGACAGCATGGGCCGCGAGTGCGCGACCTTCGCGAAGCCCTCTTTGGGCTTGCCACCTACGCGCTGCGTTGGGGAGTCGGACGTCACCAGCTCCGGATGCTCCGCCTCCAGCGCCTTCAGCTCTCGCATCAGCGCATCGAAATCGGCATCGGAAAGTTCCGGGGCATCCAGCCCATAATAGAGATACTCATTGCGGCGAATGGTCTCGCGTAGCATCTCGATCTTGTCCTCAATTGCCTTTGGTCCCATGATTCGGATTAAAACATTTTTCGACTAAGAAGCGGGCAACGGTTAAGCGGATAGCCATCGGACTTTATCTATCCGCTTCTTAGCTGCCCGCCTGTATCCTGTGTGCGAACCACTATGGACCCCATCACTCATTTCATGACCGGAGCCTGCCTTAGCCGAGCCGGCTTCAACCGCAAGACAGCCTACGCTACGCTCGCAATGACGCTCGCCGCCGAAGCCCCCGATCTCGACGTCTTCGTGGGTTTTCGCGGACCCCTCGTTGCCTTCGAGCATCACCGCGGTATAACGCACACCTTCTTTGCCGCACCAATCATCGCGCTGGTCACCACGGGGGTCGTCTGGCTCATCCATAAATGGAGCAGCGAAAGGAAACGCCGCCGAAAATCGCCCGTCCAAAAGCCCGGCCTGCCGCCAACACGCTGGCTCCTTATCTGGCTCTTCGCCCTCATCGCTGATCTCAGCCATTTACTCCTCGACTACACCAACGACTACGGAATCCGCCCCTTCCTTCCGTTCAATCCGCACTGGTATGCCCGGAGCATCGTCTTCATCATTGACCCGCTCATATTTTTCGCCCTGCTAGGCGCGCTGGTCATGCCCTGGCTCTTCGGATTGGCCGACAGCGAAATTGGCGCGCGCCGCATGCCATTCCGCGGGCGCGGATGGGCTATCGCCGCTCTTGTTTTCATCGCGCTCTGGTGGTCGCTGCGCAACGCCGAACACACGCACGCCCTGGAACTGGTCCGCAACGCCGGCATCACTACCGAGCCCATCGCGAAGATCGCCGCCGACCCTTCCCCCATCGACCCCTTCTCCTGGCGTGTCACCGCTGAAACCGCCGATTACTACCAGATTGCGCAGGTCCAGACCTGGCACGACGACGTCCAGGCGGACAGCTCCAACGTCTTCTACAAACCGCCCGTCACCCCGGCCGTTGCCGCAGCCAAACAGTCCTGGCTCGGCCGCGTTTACCTCGACTGGTCCAAATTCCCGCTCGTTACCGATCTCGGCAATGCCCCCATCGACAACGCACCGCCGCCTCAACCCAATTGGCACACCGTTCAGTTTGAAGACCTGCGCTTCGGCTACCCCAGCACCGGCAGACGAACCCCTCTGGGCGCATGGACCTACATCGGTCCTGACAACGAAATCGAAGGCATATTCATGGGCGGCAGAGAGCAGAGGCAGCGATAACGCCCTCTTGCCCACCGCTCGCTTCTCGCCTAATCAAAAACTATTTTCACCACAAGGATGACTTTTCCTTGACCCTACCCTTCGCAGTCCGCAGAATATAAGAGCCACGTCTCTGTTCCTACGAGGGTCCATGTCTGCCTATCTGCTCATTATTCTGGCCGTTCTCAGCCGGATCGTCCCGCATCCGGCTTGGCTCAACTTCACGGCCGTCGGTGGCTCACTGCTCTACTTTGGAGCCCGCCGCCCGCTCCCCCAGGCCATCATCCCTGTCGCTTTGCTTGCCGCCACCGATTACTACTTGACGGTCTACTTCTACAGCTATCCCTTCCACGTCACCGGATACCTGATTACCTGGGCCTGGTACGCCGCAGTGATCATCCTCGGTCGAGTTCTGCTGGCCAAGCAGGTCTCGGCCCTCCGCGTAGGAGCCGCCGTCCTCATCGCGCCCACGTCCTTCTTCCTCGCGACTAATTTCGCCGCCTGGGTCGGTTCTCCGCTCTATCCGCAGACGCTTGCGGGACTGGGAATGTCCTACGTTGCAGGCCTGCCCTTCTACCGCAACGACCTTGTTTCGACAGCACTGGTCTCATCCCTGGCCTTCGGCCTGCCCGCACTCACTCGACGCTTCGCGCCGCATAGCCAGACCGCCGGCGTCTGACGTCGCAACAGCGTGAATGTAAAAGGCGCAGAGAGGGCGTCCGACGCATATCGAAGTCATTCCCGCCACAGTTGAGCTGAAGCCCGTCCTGGCGAATCTGCTCGAGCTATACGCTCACGACTTCAGCGAGTTCCATGACTTAGAGTTGGGACCGGATGGCAGATTCGGCTACCGGGATCTTTTGCTTTATTGGCTTGAGCCTAGCCGACACCCGTTTCTCGTCAGGATAGACGGCAAATTAGCAGGGTTTGTCCTGGTGAAGAGAGGGTCGGAAATCTCGGGCGATGAGACCGTCTGGGATATGGTTGAGTTCTTTGTACTTCGTGGGTACCGGAGGCGCGGAATTGGAACTGAAATAGCGCATACGGTGTGGAGACGCTTCCCGGGGCGGTGGGAGGTTCGCGTGATGGAGTCGAATCGCTCAGCGCGCAATTTCTGGGAGCATGCAGCCGCGAAATTTGCAGGTGAGGCGATCCCTTCAGCTCGCCTCGAAAAAGGTGGCCAATACTGGCACTTATTCTCATTCGAATCCAAGTAACTGCTCCTACCGCGGTTGGGGATTCCCGGGCTCATACGGTGTTTTTGCATTCCCCGGACCTCCGACGAATTGTAGCGTCGGTATCCGATCGCTCATCTCCGGCAGTGGCGGAAACGGCATGTGCGGTTCTGTCTGATACCAGTATGCGACCGAAAAGAAGTTGTCTGACCGGGCATTCGCATGGCCGTGTTCGATGCTCGCTTTCATATACTTCGTGAACGGCACCGGCGAATCCAGGTGAAAGCGGTACACGCTCCATCGTTCACCCGCCAGATCCTTCCCAACCATGGGCGAGCCGTGCAACGGATATGCTTGCGGCGAACCTCCAAAACCCCATGAGCCCAGAAAGTAGTCCTCGCTACCCGTCCCGATCGAGGCAATTTTATCCGGATCGTCGATCCAGAACGCGTCGTTGCCCTCACCCCACCATCCGTCCTGGTTCTGGAACACCGACATTGTCACACCAACAAACTGCCCGCGGCCTCTGGCCTCGAACCAGACGAAGTTATCCTTGCCATCCAGATTCCGCCGGTAATTCACTCTCGGATCGCCGTTGTCATACCAGTCCTTCACCCATCCCTGGGCCGGCTGTGCCTGCCGGTACTGCGCGTGGAAGTACAGCATTCCCGGCGTCAGCGGCTTCGCGTCCACGCGATAGTCGATATTCCAATACAGATTGTTCAACGTCTGCTTGCCTTCGTTGGTGATGGTCATCCGCGCGTGCTTCGCATAGGGCATGGGAAACCAACTATTCATCGATTTGTCAGGACCCACCGAGAGCACCGCCGACTGCCACGGGTAATAGATCCCATTCCCCAATCCGAAGAAATCCCCGATCGGCGTTTCCACGCTCGGCGTCTCCTCCCCGTCCCAGTACATCCTCAACACGATCCGCTTCAGGTGATACGGCTCCGGGCTGTTGAGCGTGAACCAGATATGCGAGATCATTCCCGGCCCGTCTACATCGAGGACGGTGAGAATCTGACCCGGCGTGACGGTGCGGTAGTCTGCATTTGCCCCCGTCGCATCGCGGCTCGACGATCGATGCAGGGTGTAGGTCTGTTGCTGCATCGGATCCGGCATCCATGCCGGAATCTGACCGAAGGCGGAGAAGGTAA
Organism: Silvibacterium sp.; assembly: GCA_049588475.1. GTDB lineage: Bacteria > Acidobacteriota > Terriglobia > Terriglobales > Acidobacteriaceae > Silvibacterium. The sequence goes on from JBAVYX010000484.1 coordinate 34,945, forward strand.
GAGACAGAACTAGCACAGCAGATACCATCAGCAAACGTCGCATTCGAAACTCCATCAGGAAAATAGCAATGCATCATACCGCTTCCTATTACGCGAGGAAAGGTCGATCTCGAAACTCCTCAACCTTGAGCCACGTCTACCATTAGAACCTCGCGCTCGCGAAATCAGCGAGTGCTCTGACGGGGACCTCACGGCCTTCACTCGGATGAAGGGAGTTCATGTTCACTCACGCGCGTCTTGCCCTTTTTCTTCTTCTGCCTTGGTTCTCCGCAGCCGTAACTTCCGCCCAGCAGGACGATTCCCAGGCCCCGCCGACAGTCAACGGCCGTATCTACCTTGACGTCGTCGTTACACCGAAGTCAGGGCCGCCCGTAGCCGGTCTTCAGCAGCAGGACTTTACTCTCCTCGACAACAAAGCCCCACAGCC
>JBAVYX010000485.1:0-3704 GCA_049588475.1 Silvibacterium sp.
GTGCAGGCTCAGCCACTCGCGGACTTTCAAGGCCAGCTCGATCCCGACCCCGATCATCATTTCCCTGCCGTGGATCTGCAGATATTTGGCGGAGACATGAGCGACAACCGCACAGCGAACATGCAGGGATTCATCAAGAGCTATTTCAATCAGAGAAGAGACGTCGCGCACTCGCAGAAGATCACGTACTACTTCCCGAAAGAAAAGCTGCCTGTGCTGACGACCCTCGCTCAGGAATTCGCTGTCTTCAATCGCTGGTTTGCATCGATCCCGGGACCGACGGTCTGCAATCGCGCGTTTGCGCACTACGGCACATCGTTCGGGCGGGTCGATATGAATCTTTTGTATGTGAATGAACCGTTTAAGAGTACCTACAGCCGCCTGATCAATGCGTCTCCGAAGCACACATCAAAGCTCTACTATTTCGACGTCGCTAGTTCAACGATTGAAATTGTCAATCTGCTCCAGAGCCAGCCGGAGCTCTTCGGCACATTTGATCAGTTCATGGACGACTGCAGCAAAGGACAACTGCCCGACTATTCATTCATCGAGCCGAATTACAGCGACCACGACACCGATACGGGTGAGGCGGTAGCGAGCGATCAGCACCCTGACCACAACGTGCAGCAAGGGGAATTGTTCATCGCGCAGGTGTACATGGCCATCAAAAAAAGCCCGCTATGGGCCAGTACGGCCCTACTCATCGCCTACGACGAACACGGCGGTATTTTCGATCACGTGGTACCTCCAGCGTGTCCTCCAGATCAATTCACAGCGTCGGCAAACGATACGGGAACAGGAAGAGAGTTCAAATTCGACCGGCTCGGAGTGCGTGTACCAGCCATACTCATCTCGCCATGGATTCCGAAAGGAACGATCGTCGATCGCACCTTCGATCATGCTTCGATTCCAGGGACCGTAACGAAATTCTTTCTGGGAGATTACGAGCCACGCTCTGTCCGTGAAAAGAATGCAGACGTGTTTCTTGAACCGAAGACGCAGCCCGTCGACCCGCAAAGAAATCTGCTTTCGCTCGCGACCATGCGAAACGATTGTCCCGAGTTTGATGTCTAGCGCAGGTAAGGAGGCAGACCGATGACACTGATTCAAGTCCCCAGACCGCCAAAAGACGCAATGAACCCGAACCGTCCTGCAAATGCTTTGCTGTTGAAGCAGGTGGAGCATATGCACGAGGCAGAGAGGCGGCTCCCGTTGCGCTACCGCACCGAGATCTACGTCAACGCCATCAAGACGGAAGGGGAAGCCGCCCGGTACATCCGTGAGGTAACAGAGGCAATTCATCAAGCGCACGCAGACGCAGCCAGGCAGCGCGTAAGACCCACGCCGAAGCGGAAGACCGTACTTCAGAATGCCGCAGTTGCCGAAGAGAAGCCAGCGCCGAAACGCACGGGCAAAACCAAAGACGGTAAGAAGGCCAAAACCGCACCAAAGAAGAAGTAGCAATTCAATTTTTGAGGAGGGCGATATGCGATGGAGTGCGGCGGTGATCTTGTGGTTTGTTTCTCTGCTGGCATTCGCCCAGGAGGCAAAGTTACAGGCGGACTTCCGGCGCGAAAGCGAACGCGTGGCAGAGGCTTGCAAAGGCACAGGTGTCAAGGGGATTCCCGGATGCGGTATCGAACTCTTCACCGATCATCCACTGCACATCGCGGCAGGCAGCATGCCGCCTCAGAATGGGTTCGCACTTGGAGCGGCTTTCGTTGCAGGCCAGAACACCAAGAACTGGCGCATGACATGGGACGTCGACGCAGTAGGCTCAGTAAACGGCTCTTTTCGCGCAGGCGCCTACATGAAGATGATCCACACGCCGCCCGAGAACATCAAAGTCCTAACACCCGTCGTTTCAGGAACTGGCGCAACCAGTCCGCCCACGCCAGCAGGAACGAAGGCACCCAGTTTCATTCACCCCAACACCGTTTTGAATCTGTATGCTCAGGGGATTTCGCTGAATAAGCTGTTCTTCTTTGGTTTGGGCAACAACTCCACGCTTGCAGGACAATCTGTGTTCGGTATGACCCAGACGATCGTCGGCGTGAACGCCATCAAACCGGTGTATGAGTTGAAGGCCATCCGTCCGCTCAATCTTGCGCTGGTAGGAGAGATCAATGGCCGATTCGTGAGCGTGCGTGGCAATCAGGGCGAGTCGCAACCCTCGATCGAGGCCCTTTACACGGAGGCAACTGCGCCCGGTCTGAACTCGCAGCCCTCCATGGCCCAGTTCGGCGAAGGCATTCGTATCAATCCGATTTTCGCAGACCGCTTTCAGCTGAATTATCAGGGCACCTTTCAGCAATTCGCAGCATCGACGGACTCGCGTCACTCTTTTCTGCGCTGGACGACTGACTTCAACCACACTTTTTATCTTTACGGACACACAAAGTCGGGTGTGGTCAACACCGACCTTAATGGACCGGATGAGTGCGCTTCGCTGGACGCAAGATGCCCGTCCGTCTCTCACTCGCGAAATCTGACCGGCTCGATCGGCTTCCGGCTACTGCTTTCAGAATCCTTCGCATCGTCTGTCAATACCATTCCGTTCTATTTTCAACCCACACTCGGCGGATCGGACATCAACGGAGCAATGGCGTTGCCCAGCTATCAGGACTATCGCTTCCGCGCGCCCAATGTTCTACTCTTGCAAGAAAGGTTCGAGCACTCAATCTGGGGCCCATTCGGCTTCGGGTTTCTGGCGGACCAGGGCAGGGTCGCCGTCACGCGCAGCGATGTCGGGTTCGATCACCTGAAGCACAGTTTCGCTGCGGGACTCACGCTCCGCGCCGGCGGCTTCCCGATGGTCTCCCTGATGTTCGCCTGGGGAGGAAGCGAAGGGAATCACAACATCTTCAATATGAACTCCTCGCTTCTAGGCGGATCGGCACGGCCTTCTTTGTTCTAATGCTCAGCAATACACCGCTGCCCGACGGTATTGCAGACATGACGCTCAAGATTGCGGTCGCGAGGAGTGGTTTCCTACAGAGACGGACGCCACGCAGGCCTGTCACTACATTAAGGAGCGATTGCGCACAAGTGCTCGCACCGTTAGTCCCGTGAGTTTCCACAGTTATCTGTCGCATGAATCGTCACAGGCCTCTACACAGCCGATCGGATGCCTTGATGAGAAAGGCGGTTGATCCTCGCGGAGGCCTTGCTATGTGGTCGTCACTGTCACGGCCTGACGCACATACCAACTGCTTTCCAGTTGTTGCATCTCTTGAGTTCAAACGTGAACTCAAGAGATGGCCCATATTAAGCACGGTCTGCGACAAGGAATGTCTGATTCTTCTGCATCGACTTCGTCAATTTGTGAAAATCGGCCTGAGAGAGTTGAGCGGGCAGGAAATCTGTCCTGCCTTCCGGCTGCACTGCATCCTTCATCATCCGCTCGTGGTGATACGTTGAAACACTCAGCATGCGGCACGGATGCTCACTCTTGTTGAAGAATGTGTGTGGCGCATTGGGTTGCACCACCAGGCTTTCACCGGATTCATAGACGTTCCACTCAGCGGCGCCCTGGCTGTTCCAGGACCCAATAGCCAGAGTGCCTTCCAGTACATAAAAAAACTCCGCAAATGGGTGCTTATGAAGTGGAATACCCATGCCCGGCACGACCGTGGTCTCATAAATGGAGAAGGTGTAGCCCGTGTTCTCTCCCAGTGCCCTCCATAGCAACTGCATAGGCCCGA